>CAYRRJ010000188.1:2493-3946 GCA_964426645.1 uncultured Campylobacterales bacterium
CTATGACTGTTGATTGAATAATATTTTGTTTTGAACACAAAATTAAAACCATAATTTTTAGAGAAATATTTAAAAATTTCCATAGGTTTCACATTGTCCAAAGAGATCTTGATAGTTGGCTTTTGCCCAAGTTTACAAACTTTATCGGCATGGCTTTGAGAAACAAGTTGCTTGTTGATAACTTTTAAAACATTGTTTCTAAACTTATAAGAAACACCTGTTTGCTGTTTGACCTCTTCGAGAAATTCTCCAAGAGTTCCCCTGTGCTCAATGGTAACAACATATTTTCTAGCGGGAACAAAGCTTTCGTCGAAACCTATCTTTAGCATTTCAGAAACTTCACGCATTGCATCAAAAAGAGGTTTTTTATAGAAACCGACATCTATCTTTTTGCTGCTTATTAAAGCAGCTTCGGTTCTGTAATTTGCATACTTCTTTTCTGTCGCGTCCCTATAAGACTTCTCTTTTTTCATCTCTTTTTTGACGCTTTTTTCAAGCTCCGCTGATTTTTTTACGCTACATCCTCCAAAAAGAAGCAGTCCTGAAAGAAGAGCTGTTGACAGTATTTTTATATTCATAATTTTCCTTTTTTACATGATTTTATAGATAATATTTTCGCTTGCATCGACTACTCCATCACGGAGACGCTTGCAAAATACATCAAGTTTATTTACACCGATGCCACTTCGGCACGCCTTATCTTCAATTGCATATCTTGTTGGAAGCTTTTCTCCATGCAATAACCACTCCATAAAAGTAACGTTTGGAGCAAAATACTCATAGATCGGAACACGCCCGACATATCCTTTATGATTACAGCCATTACATCCTTTTCCTTTGGTGTATAAAACAACATTCTGCGCCTCTAAATCCTCAAAGAGCTGCGTAAGTGAGCCTATATATTGATATGGAAGGGAATCTTTAATCTTTTGAAGTCGTGACAAATTGATATTATTTTCATCAACTTCCTTGCAATGAGGACACAATTTGTCAACAAGAACTTGATTGACAGAAAAAAGAATCATGGGTACAGTAATGTCTGGTGAAATATTAAAGACCTTGTCTAAGCTTCCATAGATAGAAAAAGCACTTGTTATATGTACCGTAGATAAAACAAGCTGCCCTGCCTCTGACATTTCCATGATGGATTTTGTTAGTTCTGGATCGTTTCTCATCTCCCCAATGTTTACAACATCGGGATCGCCCCTTTTTAATGCTTTTGTATATTCCTTAAAGCCCATCTGTTTTTCCGCATCTTTAGGGGAATAAACTTGATGCTGCGTGATATTTGGGTTTTCTTGTCGATATTCAACAGGATCTTCGATTGTGTAAATTCTTTTATTTTTATCGATATTTGCAACAATATTCGCAATAAAAGTTGATTTACCTGAACCTGTAATACCAGAAGATATAACAAGGCCATTTTGTCTCTTGCTGATAATATTAATTCTAT
>CAYRRJ010000189.1:0-3931 GCA_964426645.1 uncultured Campylobacterales bacterium
TCTATTTTAGGTATGAGTGTTGCTCTGATATTATCTACTATGCAGACACTAAGGAGTGATTCTGAAAGTAAATAACGAGTGGATGAGCATATCTGACATGATGTCCGGATTAATGCTGATTTTTCTATTTATTGCTATTGGTTTTATGATAGATGTGGAGACTCAGAAAGATAAGATGAAAGATGTGGCTATCTCCTATAGAGATTCAAAAGCAAATTTAAATGAAGCATTATATAATGAGTTTGAAGATAATCTAAAGAGTTGGCAAGCAGATATAACCAAAGATAACAGAGTGGTATTTAACTCTCCGGAGGTGCTTTTTGAAGTAAGTAAAAGCACTCTAAAACCAGAATTTAAGAAAATATTGAAAGAGTTTTTTCCAAAATATATAAAGTTATTAACCTCAAAGCAGTTTAAAAATGAGATTAAAGAGGTAAGAGTAGAAGGATATACATCAAATACTTGGGCAAACTCATCATCTAAAAAAGAGATTTATCTAAAAAATATGAAGCTTTCGCAGAATAGAGCTTATGAAGTATTGGCTTATTGTTATAGTTTAGAGGATAATATCACTAAAAGTAGCAGAACTTGGCTTGAAGAGTTTTTCAGAGCAAATGGTATGGCATTTTCAAGACTAAAAGAGGGTAAAAGAGCTAGAAGAGTTGAGTTTTCAGTAGAATTAAACAGTGAAAATAGAGTTTTTGAAATATTGAAATAGAATTTAAGAGAATAAGTTTTTTTGAAAATTTTAAACTCTTGAGAGCAAAATTTATTGAAATCAAATTTTAGATATAATTGCGAAAAAATTATAGGGTAAAATATGTTAAAAGATAAAATCAAAAACAGAGAATCGGATATCCTTTTTTACGGGATGACTCCTCCTAAAAAAAAACATACAAAAGATGAACTAAAAGAGATAGCTTCAAAGCATATAAAGAGGATTAAACCTCTGGATATAGACGGTTTGGTACTTTATGATATACAAGACGAGAGTGACAGAACCAAAGATGAAAGACCGTTTCCTTTTATAGAAACTATAGATGCTTGCGAGTATGCAAAAGAGTATCTTGACGCACCTTTAAGCGTACCGGTGATAGTCTATAGAGCTGTGGGAAAATATGATAAGCAAGAATTCATAGAGTGGCTCAAACAAAGACGAGGGAAGGAGTTTTACTCCGTATTTGTAGGAGTTGCAAGTAAAAATACAAAGGTAACGATAGATATAAAAGAGGCTTATAGATTAAAAAGAGAGTATTGCAACGAGATGGTTTTGGGCGGAATTGTGATACCTGAGAGACACAGCATAAAAAAAGATGAGCATTTGAGAGTTTTTTCAAAGATAGAGGAGGGGTGTAAATTTTTTGTTTCACAATGTGTTTATGATTTGATGGGTGCAAAGAGATTTTTGGATGATTATGCGAGATACGGAAAAGAAAACTCCATACCTTTGGTACCTGTTATATTTACATTGACTCCTTGCGGTTCAGTTAAGACTTTGGAGTTTATGAAATGGCTTGGTATCCATATACCTTCGCATCTTGAGGAGAGACTCAAAAACTCAGAAGATATACTTGAAGAGTCTGTAAAACTAAGCAGGGATATTTTTGAGATACTCTACTTTTATGCAAAAGGCAAGGGAATTCCAATAGGGTGCAATGTAGAGAGCGTTGCTATAAGAAAAGTAGAAATTGATGCTTCCATAAAGCTTTTGGATGATGTTAGAAAGATTATGGGCAGATGATTGAGTGATATAATCCTTACGACTTTTAACTCTCGCTATACTCACACTTCCGTAGCTCTTAGGTATCTTTATGCAAATTTAAAAGAGTTGCAAAAATCTGCGGAGATTTTGGAGTTTGTCATAAATCAAAGAGTAGTTGATGCTGTTGAGGAGACTTTGAAAAAAAATCCGAAGATTGTAGGAGTAGGAGTTTATATCTGGAATGCTTTGGAAGTGAGTGAATTTATAGAGATTATAAAATCGGTATCTCCTGAGATTACTATTATACTAGGTGGTCCCGAAGCTAGTTATCTGCCTCATAGAGTCGATTTTGGCAAAGCGGATTATATAGTAAAAGGCGAGGGCGATACAATCTTTTATGAATTGTGTAGAGATATATTAAACAACAATCCTCCAAAAGAGAGATTTTTAGTGGCTAAAATGGTGGATTTGAGTGAGATTGAATTGCCATATAGGTACTACACGGATGAAGATATAAAAAACCGCTATATTTATGTAGAAGCAAGTAGAGGATGTCCTTACTCTTGCGAATTTTGTCTCTCTTCTATAGACAAAAAAGTAAGAAATATCGATATAGATAGATTTATAGAGGATATCTCCTCTCTTTGGGATAGAGGTGTAAGGAGTTTTAAATTTATAGACAGAACTTTCAATCAAGGCATAAAAAGAGCAAATGCTTTGATGGATTTTTTCTTATCCAAAGAGCCTCCCTATTTTATACACTTTGAAGTGGTTCCAGATAATTTCCCAAAATCCCTTAGAGAGAGAATTAAGCTTTTCCCTCCCGCTTCTTTACAGCTAGAAGTCGGAATTCAGACTCTTGATGCCGAAATTTCAAAAAATATATACAGAAAATTGGATATAGACAAGATAAAAGACAATCTTGAGTTTTTAGAAAACGAGACGAAAGCTCATCTGCATGTCGATTTGATTATCGGACTTCCGGGAGAGAGCATAGAACAGTTTGGGAAAAACTTGAATCTACTCTATTCTATGACTAAATGTGAAATTCAGCTCGGAGTTTTAAAAAAACTCTCCGGCACCACGATAGACAGACACGATAGAGAGTGGAAAATGGTATATAGCTCTAAGCCTCCGTATGAGATTTTGCAAAACTCTCTTATCTCGTTTTCAAAGATGCAGGAGTTGAAGAGATTTGCCAGATTTTGGGATCTCTACTATAATAGCGGAAATTTTAGAGGCTCTATGGAGTATCTTTTTAAAGATGGTGATGTTTTTGAGAGTTTTTATAAATTGAGTGAATGGATATACTCTCAAACCAAATCGACTTGGCAAATTTCACTAGAGAGACTCTCGTACTTGCTTTATCGTTTTTTTCTTGAAGTCTTACATGTAAAGGAAAAAGATGCGAAAGAGATGATAGAGAAGGATTATATGAGAGTTGAGGGCAGAAAACTTCCTAAATTTTTAAAAGAGCAAAAACTATCTAAAAAGAGAGAAGCTGTAATCCTTTTTAACAAAAGACAAAAGAAACATTTAGTTTAAAATCTTTTAAACCCCCCCCTTTATAATACAACTTTAAAAATATCTAAAGTTAAATAGTGATAATATCGATATAGAGTAATTTGACATTTAATTGAGAGTATGAGAAAAAAACAAACTAAAGGGCACCTCTAAAAGCTGAAAGTAGCTATAGTTTTTAGAGGTGCCCTAAATATAAATAGTTTTCAAAATAGATATTATTGTGAATATGGAGGTAAACAGGGTGAGTGAATTGGTTGATTTGAAAAAAGAGTATCTTGCACTTGTTAAATCATTTGCTAGAGATATGAACATACTTTTGGTTGATGACAATAAAAGTGATATAGAGTTTTATAAGATGCTGTTTGGTAAATTTTTTAAAGTATGTGATATTGCAAATAATGGTTTAGAAGCATTAGAATTATATAAAAATAAGCCAAAAAAATATTATGATTTGATATGCACTGATATTCAAATGCCGGATATGGATGGTCTAGAATTGGTTAAAAATATAAGAAAGCTATCTTTAAAACAGAGTATTATAGTTTTTACAGGTGTTGAAGATCTACATGTAAATCAAAATATTTCATTTTATTGCATAGATGGGTTGTTGCCTAAACCAATTCAAAAAGATAAACTTTTTACCCTTTTATATAGAGTTTTAAAACGAATTAGTGATGAAAAAGATTATGAAAAGTATGTTGAAAC
>CAYRRJ010000190.1:0-3926 GCA_964426645.1 uncultured Campylobacterales bacterium
ATCTCCTACTTCTATAAGTTTTTTTACATCTTTAAACCATTCATTTCCTAGAGCATCTTTGCTGAAATAGATCTGTAACAAATCCTCGTCATCTTCTATTTTAGCAAAAGCAGCTTTGCCCATATGCCTTAAAAACTTGATCCTTCCGGCAACAGAATGAATTTTTGTTTCATCCCGCTTCTCTTCCGAATTTATAAGATATTCATATCTGTTTTTAAACTCTTTTGTGCTTAATTCTTTTTTTATGTTATGTCTGTAAGGATTGTGACCAATCTCTTTTAATGTATTTGCTTTTTCAATTCTCTGTTGTTCATATTGATTTTCAAATATCAATTTTTACCCTTTTGTTTTTTTTAAGATTTGTCAAGTTTCTTTTGACAGTTTTTGCACAGACCATATAATTGCATTATATGACCTGTCAGTTTAAAACCGTGTGATTTTGCTATCTTTTCCTGTTTTAACTCTATACTTTTATCTTCAAATTCAACTATAAGTCCGCAGTTTTTACATATTATATGATCATGATGAGGTTTGTTTCCAAGTTCAAATTTTTTTCCTGCTGCACCGAATGATATAGAAGTTACTATGTCCGAATTTTCAAGTAGATTCAAAGTTCTGTAAATAGTTGCTATACCTATGTTAAGTTTCGGATGTTTCTTTTTGATAAGGATATAAAGATCTTCAGGAGAAAAATGATCATCATTGTTGTAAAGAGCCTGAAGTATTATCTCTCTCTGTTTTGTGAATTTAAGATTATTTTGCTTCAAAATTATTTTAAACTCATCTAATAGACGGTCATATTCCATATTTTCTATAAAAGCCATTTGAATCTCCTGATATTAATTCTTTTTTGGAGTAAGTTTTTTTGTTATATCTTTTGTGTCAAGTTTTACTATATATTTCCCTGCTTCTATGAAAATAGGATACATAAAACTTTTGTCCAGATACTCCTGTGTTCTGCTTCTTATAAACTCTATATTTGAAAGAGTTACAGCAAGTATGGAAAATACAAGAAATATTTTAAGACTCCCTACAATAAATCCGGCAAGTTTATCCAAACCGCTCAGTCCGCTCATTTTAAGAAGGGAACTCAGTATATATCCAAAAAAAATACTTAAAATCCAAAAGAGTAAAAGTACAGATATAAAACCTATAAGGTATAAAGATGCCTTGTTTTCAAATGCATATAGATTGATATCTATAAAATCCCCGGCTGACTGGGCATATCTTGAAGCCAAAAATATACCTCCTACTATACCTACCAAGCCGAATACTTCTTTTATAAAGCCGTTTATGATACCTTTAATTCCCAAAATAAGAATCAAAGATAGAGATACCAAATCAAATATTGAAATATTTTCCATCTATTCTCCTAGTCGGTAGCAGTTTTTTCCATCACTCTTTGCTTTGTACAAAGCTTTGTCTGCTCTTTCTATCAGGCTCTCCGCATCATCACCTGTTTTGTGCAAAGAGATACCTGCACTAAGAGTCAGATGGATACTGTTTCCTTTGTATAACAGTTTGCTTTTGTCAGCTGTCTGTATGATTCTTTCAGCTGTTTTTAAAGCATCTTCTTTTATCGAACGATTTAAAATAACAATAAATTCTTCACCACCGTATCTGTAAACTCTTGTTCCTCTTCTTATAGAATTCTGTATAAGTTTGGTTATGAAGATAAGTGTTTTATCTCCGGCAATATGTCCGTATTCGTCATTGATTTTTTTGAAATCATCTGCGTCAAATATAATCAACTGCATATCCAAATCTTTGGTTTTTCCGGCTTTTAAGATATCTTCTAAATCTTTTATGAGAGCTCTTCTGTTATATACTTTGGTTAAAGGATCTATGTTTGACTCTCTTTCGAGTTTCTCTATTTCAAGTTTAAGTCTTGATATAGTGTTGTCTGCATTTTTCAATTCTTTAAAAATCTGATTTTGAAAATTTGCAAAACTGTTTATAATTTTTACAGTATCTATCTTCTTTGGTTCTTGTGAAATCTCTTCTATATTGATAACATTTTCATTTGAAATATTTTTTATATTTTGATTTGATTTTTCAAATTCCATAAGACTTTCTTTGGCAAAATCAAAACAGGCTTCTTTCAAAACAGGATCCAGATCTTCATTTGTAAATAGATATTTATATTTTCTGGAAAGATCAAATATGTCAGAATTTTTTGGTTCCTGCAAGATATCCAAAAAAGTATCATGATAATATTTGGGATATGGTGGAATTTTGAGAGTTTTCAGTTTTTCAAAAGTTTCATCCCCTATTCTCAGTATCTCTTCTGCTATTTGTTTGTTTTTATCCATCTTCTCGCCTTTTAAAATTGCACAATAGTATATCCTTTTTATGCTGTAATTATATTAAAATCAACCTATACCCCTATGGCATTTATTAATTCCTGAGGTTGTGTCGAGTATCTGATGGCATTCTCTTTTGTTATGGTTTTTGCCCTTAATTGGGCAAGCATAGCTTGAGTTTGTGTCATCATACCTGTTTTTTGTTGGTTTAACTGCATTTGTGAATATATTTGATGCAGTTTGTTCTCTCTGATTAGATTTGATATAGCGGCATTGTTAATCAGTACTTCGTGAATTGCAACTCTTCCGCTTCCTATTCTCGGTAACAGGCTCTGGGATATAACAGCATATAAAGATGTTGCAAGCATGTTTCTGACTTGGATTTGTTCAGCTCCTTCAAAACTGTCAACTATCCTGTTTATCGTTTGTACTGCTGAGTTTGTATGTAGAGTGGCAAATACCAGGTGTCCTGTTTCAGCTGCTGTAATTGCAGTTGAAATTGTTTCTTTGTCTCTCATTTCACCGACCAGTATAACATCAGGGTCTTCACGAAGTGAAAATTTCAAACCTCTGGCAAAACTTTGTGTGTCTGTCCCCACATTTCTGTGGGAAAAGAGAGATTTTTTGTTTTGATGTACAAATTCTACGGGGTCTTCAATGGTGATGATATGTTTGTTTTCTGTCAGATTTATTTCGTTCAGCAAAGCTGCGAGAGTTGTTGATTTACCGCTTCCTGTAGGTCCGGTAACCAAAATCAGACCTTTTTCTCTTTGTACCAGGTCCTTGAATATGGCAGGGGCTCTTAAATCATCCAGAGACGGTATCTCGATAGGAATAATTCTGAATGCTGCTGCAAGTTCTCCGTTCATAGTATAATAGTAATTGGCACGGAAACGTCCTACATCTGGGAATTCTATGGCAAAGTCAAGCTCTTTGTTCTCTTCAAGGTCTTTTTTCTGTCTGTCACTTAGAAGAGTGTAACACATCTCTTCTATGGTTGTACCGTCAAGTTTTTCCATATCCAAAGGAACAAGTTTTCCGTCTATTCTTATTTGAGGTTCGCTTCTGCTGACTATATGGAGATCTGATGCCTGATAGTTTACTATATTTTTTAAGAGTGTTTTTATGTTTATTGAGGCCATATTGTTCTCCTGTTAATTTATTCTATAATTTTGGGTACAACAAAAAATCCGTTTTCACTTTTTGGTGCATTTTCCAAAATAGTTTTTATAATCTCAGAATCTACATGTGGGGTATCTTCTCTAAATGGTGTTCCACCTGATACTGTTGTAAATGTTGCTTCTTCGTCTTTTAGGTTTAGTTCATTCAAAATCTCAACAAATTCAACTATCTTGTTGAGTTCAGAAATTATATCTTTTCTTTTATCATCCTCTATTTCGAGAGTGGATAGTTTTTCCAGTTTTTTTAACAGTTTGTCATCTACCTGCATATTTTAAATCCTTGGTATATTTTTATTTATAGGAGCATTATATCATGAAAGAGATAATTTATTTATAATATGGTAACATATCCTTTTTAAAAACTGATGTTACACACCATATGATATACATAGTGACTTTAGTGATGCTTTAGTGCAAGGCAAAGGTTTCTCGCAGAGAGTGC
>CAYRRJ010000191.1:0-3919 GCA_964426645.1 uncultured Campylobacterales bacterium
AATAAAGAAGATTGATATAAACGAGCAGATGTGTATAGAAAAATATGGAGTACATCCTACTAAGATAGGTGATTATCTGGCTATTGTAGGGGATAGTGCAGATAATATACCCGGTGTAAAAGGTATAGGAGATAAAGGAGCCAGGAAACTTTTGAGTCAGTTTGGCTCACTTGAAGAGATATATGAAAATCTTGATAAAATATCAAATCCAAGAACAAAAAAGCTTTTATTAGAGGGAAAAGAGAGCGCTTTTTTAAGTAAAAAACTTGTGCAGTTGCACTATGATTTAGATATATCGGATAAATTTGAAAAGTTTCGTTTTCCTCCTTGTCAACCTCTTTTAAAGATAACCGATGAGTTGCAAAAGTATGATTTAAGAGCGATCCTCTCAAGACTTAAATTTACTCCTAAAGAGGAAAAATCCGAGATAGGTTTTAAAGATATTTTGTTAAATGAGAGGGAGAAACTGTTTGATGTTGTAAATAGTTTGAAAAAAGATACTGTAGTAGCTTTTGATACAGAAACTACATCTTTGGACTCTCTAAATGCCAAAATAGTTGGATTTTCTTTTGCTTTAAATGAGAAGGAGGCTTACTATGTACCTGTTTCTCATAACTATTTGGGAGTTCAGAAACAGATAGGCTTGGAAGATGCCAAAGAGGCAATAGCTAAAATCTTTACATGTAAAGTAGTAGGACAAAATCTCAAATATGACCTTGCAATAGTAGAGAATAATTTTGGTTTTGAAAATCTTGATATATATGCAGATACTATGATTTTGGCATGGCTTTTAAATCCTGAGAGAGGTTTGGGACTTGATGCTTTGGCTCTGAGATTTTTTAACTACTCTATGGTTAAGTTTAAAGATACTGTAAAAAAGGGAGAAAATTTTGCTAGTGTAGATATAGAGAAAGCCTGTAGATATGCAAGTGAAGATGCTTGGATGAGTCTTAAGCTTTATAACAAGCTTACAGATTTGCTTGACCCGTTACTTCTTGAGTTGGCAAAAGAGGTAGAATTCCCTTTTGTTAAAACACTTTTGAAGATGGAAAAAGAGGGTATAAAGCTTGATATAGAGTTTTTTCAGGAGCTTTTGAAAAAGAGCGAAAAAAAGATAGAAGAACTCACAAAACAGATTTATAAGATTGCAGGTTTAGAGTTTAACATCAACTCGGTCCAACAGCTTGGAAAAGTTCTGTTTGAAGAGTTGAAACTTAGGGTTGTTAAAAAGAGAAAAACAGGATATTCAACAGATGAGAAAGTTTTAAATGAACTTTTAAGCGAACATGAAATCATACCCAAGATACTGGAGTACAGAGAGATATATAAACTCAAATCCACATATATAGATCCTCTTTTAAAATTGGCAAAGATTAGCCAGGATTATAGAATCCATACATCATTTTTACAAACAGGAACTGCGACAGGAAGGTTAAGCTCTAAGAATCCAAATCTCCAAAATATTCCGGTTAAAACTGCACTTGGAAGAGAGATAAGAGAAGGATTTGTTTCAAAAGATAGTTACTCATTTGTAGGAATAGATTACTCTCAGATAGAGCTTAGACTTTTGGCTCACTTTAGTGAAGACAGAGCTTTGGTTGAAGCT
The DNA here is from genome assembly GCA_964426645.1 of uncultured Campylobacterales bacterium. Classification (GTDB taxonomy): domain Bacteria; phylum Campylobacterota; class Campylobacteria; order Campylobacterales; family Sulfurospirillaceae; genus CAYRRJ01. The sequence goes on from CAYRRJ010000191.1 coordinate 1,607, forward strand.
TTTTTGAATGATTTGGATATTCATACACAAACTGCACTGAAACTTTTTGGCAAAGAAGAGGCAAAAGAGAAAAGAGGTGTTGCGAAGAGTATAAATTTTGGTCTTTTATATGGTATGGGTGCCAGGAAACTGGCTCAAACTCTTGGCATAAGTCAAAAAGAGGCAAAAGGTTATATAGATAGCTATTTTGAAAACTTTCCTACAGTAAGAGAGTATCTAAAAAGTATAGCCAAAGAGGCAAGAGAGCGTGGATTTGTAGAGACCCTGCTTGGCAGAAGAAGATATTTTGATTTTGAACACGCAAACGGTATGCAGATTCCTATGTATGAGAGAGAAGCGGTAAATACTCGTTTTCAGGGAAGTGCGGCTGATATCATAAAACTCTCCATGAACAGAATAGACAAAGAGTTGTTGGGCAGTGACGCCAAAATGTTACTTCAGATACATGATGAACTTATTTTTGAGGTAAGAGATGATTTGGCTAAAGAATTTTCTTTGAAAGCAAAAGAGATTATGGAGAGTATTTATCTTTTGAAGGTTCCTTTGAGGGTTTCGGTAGAGATTGGAAAAAATTGGGGTGAATTAAAATAAGATTGTGGGTAATTTAAAAAATATAGATTTTATAATACGGGAAGACAACCAGAATATATGCTATTTAAGTATTTTGGGAGATTTGGATAAAACAACAATCAAACAAATATACCCCAAAATAAAAAAAATAAAACAAAAGAAATTGAAGTTTTTGTCAATAGACTGTAAAGAAGTAGATAAACTTGATTTTTCCGGAGCTTTGATTCTTGCTGATTTGATAGCCTTTTTTTCCAAACAAGATGTTTCTGTTGTTGTAAAAAATCTTGATACAAAATTTAAAGCTTTACTCTTTTTTGCAAGGAAAAATTTAAGACAAAAGCCAAAATTACAAAAAGACGGAGATATCTTTTTTATCAGGTACTCAAATTCTATAGGTAAATGGGTAATAGACCAGATAAATTCCTTTTTTCTGTTTTTGTCTTTTTTGGGGGAAACAACAATCGGTTTTTTAAGGATGCTTCAAAAACCCTGGAAGTATCGATATAAAGCAACAGCAGTTCAAATAGAACGCTCAGGAGCAAAGTCATTACCCATAGTTGCTTTGACATCTTTTTTGGTTGGTCTTGTCATAGCTTATCAGGGTGCTGAACAGTTGGCAAAATTTGGAGCAAACATATTTATAGTGGATATGGTTTGCATATCTGTTTTCAGAGAACTTGCGCCTTTGATAGCGGCTATTGTTATAGCGGGAAGAAGTGCATCTTCATATACTGCCGAGATAGGTACTATGAAGATAACAGAAGAGATTGATGCAATGCGTTCTATGGGCTTTGATCCTGTTTTATTTATAGTATTGCCTAGAGTTATTGCTCTGGTAATTTCTATGCCTTTGATTGTCTTTTTTGCCGATATGGTTGGAGTATTTGGAGGAATGATAGTTGCAGATACTTCTTTAAATGTTTCATATATGGAGTTTATTTCAAGAGGTAGAGATGTAGTTGAATTGAAACATATACTTATAGGACTTTTTAAAGCACCTTTCTTTGGACTTTTGATAGCTTTGATAGGCTGTTTTAGAGGTTTTCAGGTAACCGGTAGTACTGAGAGCATAGGTAAATATACTACTATAAGTGTGGTAAACGCAATTTTTTGGGTAATAGCCTGTAATGCTTTGATATCTGTTGTTTTGACAGAGGTTGGAATATGAGTATTATCAAAGTAAGAGATGTTGTAACCAAGTTTGGTTCTAAAATTGTACATGATGGAGTTAGTATAGATATACAAGAGGGTGAAGTTTATGGTATTTTAGGGGGAAGTGGAAGCGGAAAAACAACACTGCTCAGAGAGATTATAATGCTTCAGAGTTTTTACAAAGGAAGTATAGAGGTTATGGGGAAGGAGATAAAAGGTATCTCTTATGAAGATGCCATGTATCTGAAACAAAACTGGGCTGTACTTTTTCAGTTTGGTGCACTATATTCTTCTTTGAATGTTATAGAGAATGTTTCTATTCCGCTTATAGAATATTCTGATTTACCGAAAGAGGTAATAGAAGAGATAGCACTCAGTAAACTTAAAATGTCAGGATTGAAAAGTGAAGCAACCTATCTTTTCCCAAGAGAACTTAGCGGTGGTATGAAAAAGAGGGTTGCGCTTGCAAGAGCATTGATAATGGAGCCTAAAATCCTGTTTTTGGATGAGCCTACAAGTGGATTGGACCCTGTAAGTGCTGAAAACTTTGACAGACTTATAAGAGAATTGGCATCTTTGTTAAATCTTACA
>CAYRRJ010000192.1:0-1314 GCA_964426645.1 uncultured Campylobacterales bacterium
AAGAGGAAATGGCGAACGAAGTTGTGGATCAAAGCTTAACGGAGTCATCGAAAAACATAGAGAAAAAGATCCGAAAAACACGTATATCCAATGAGTATGAAAAACAAGAACAAGAGAAAAAAGAGTACACCCATAACTTTGACGAGTTTTCTCAATATATAGATTTTTTGGCCACTCAAAAGAGCATACAAAATCTCGAGGTTTACGCTAATCAAAAGATGGAACAGGTAATAGATTCGACAACTGACAGAGCATATGTTCGATGCAGTGTTGCGGGTAGAGAAAGGCAGTATATCACAGCAACATTTCAATATGGAAGTGTGTATGTTGGACTTTTAGAACTTGAAAATGCTTCCGGAAGTGCTGCAAGCACCTGGGTGATTTCATCAAAAAAACCAGTAAATCAAGTGGTATTTGATAAATTTTTGCAACACTATGTCGATGAGCAAATGAATATCAATGATATAAAAGATTTGTACAAAGACAACGATAAATTAAAGTTTACCACTAAAAACCATGAAAGAAATGAAGTGCTTAAAGATGAAGATTTAGCTCGATGGATGGTTGGGGTGTTGGGGAAACTGGTTATAACATAGGTAAATTATTTTATGATTTTTTGTTTAACAAGTAATTTAAGATTTTTTAAGTAGAATATCTAAGAATAAGTTGAAGAGGATGTTATGTCAAGATATGAATTAAATTTACCTGATCCAAACAATTTGATTCATGCATTACGTGACATTGGGTATACCCTCGAAACAGCTTTAGCTGATATTATTGATAATAGTATTACCGCAAAAGCTTCAGAAGTTCATATATATTTTTCTTTTGATTTACATAATAGCTACATATCTATTTTTGATAATGGCATCGGAATGAATGAAGATGAATTAAAAAATGCTATGAAGCTTGGTTCATTTGATCCTATATTAAGTAGAAAACAAGAAGATTTAGGAAGATTTGGACTGGGCTTAAAAACTGCTTCTTTCTCTCAAGCATCAAAATTAACTGTTATATCCAAACAGGAAAATGAAGTGCATGGAAGATGTTGGGATTTAGACCATGTAGCTAAAACAAGAAAGTGGGAAGTCTTGCTTTATGATGATGATCAAATTCAAAAGATTTCAAGAATAGAAAAATTAGATAAAAGGGGTACATTAGTTTTATGGGAAAAGCTAGACAGGTTAATTGATACGACAGGAAAAAGAAATCCAGAAGAAATTTTTTTGGAAAAAATAGATGATGCACGAGAACACTTAGGTTTAGTATTTCATAGGTATCTTACCGGGGAAGCAGGCTTAAAAAAATTGTCTA
>CAYRRJ010000192.1:1324-3845 GCA_964426645.1 uncultured Campylobacterales bacterium
CTATTTTTATCAATGAAGATCCTGTTCTTCCATTTGACCCCTTTGAAGGAGCTGGGAAGCATTTTCCAGAAGAAACTATAGGAAAGATTAAAATACAAGCATATCTTTTGCCTCATCAAAGCAAAACAACTGTGGAACAATATAAAAAGCTGGCAGGCAAAGACGGATATATGAAATCTCAGGGTTTCTATGTATATAGAAATGCCAGGTTGATGATTCATGGTACATGGTTTAGACTTGTAAAACAGACAGAAGCTACAAAACTTGCCAGAGTAAAAATAGATTTGCCAAACTCTGAAGATTTTTCATGGTCAATTGACGTTAAAAAATCGAGAGCGACTCCCCCTGAAGCAATTAGGGCAGAACTAAAAAGAACGATTGAAAAAATTACATCATCATCAACAAAAGTATATAAAAATAAAGGTGCATGTATCTCAAAAAAAGGTTATGTTCCTATCTGGACAGAACAGCATCAGCATAATAAAAAGAGCTATAAAATTAATTATGAAAACCCTTTAATCAGTTCTCTTTTGAACTCTTTAGATATAGAAATAAAAAGAAACGTAAAAGAAATTTTTTCGATTGTAGAGAGTACTTTACCTCTGGATGCTATTTTTGCTGATCTTGCCACAGAACCTGAAAATGTAACACAAAATAGTGTTACAAAAGAACAACTGAAAGACTATGCAGAACAGTACTGGACCATTATGAATGATATGGGTAATGATTTTGATACAATCGCTGAAAAACTCAGACAGACTGAACCATTTAGCAAATTTATAGATTTTTGTGAATCTTTCATTAAAACAAAAGGTGATGCCTATGGCAACAATTGAAAAAATAACCAATGATGTAATCTATAAACTTTCTCAGCAACCAGAAAATAAAACTCCGGAAATGATTAGACAATTGATTGCTTTTGAATCAGCAAATCCTCTCAACCCAGTACAGTTATCAGCAGATGAAATAGAGTATATTGCAAAAGCTGTTGAACACCAGTTTGGTCTTACTATGGAAGAAGGGACGCTGATTGTTGATGATGAAGATTTTGAGCCATGGCTTCATAATAAAAAATCTTCTGAAAAATTTGAACCTTACTTTTGGAATCGGTATGAAAAACTACTGCTTCAGAATGGATTTGCACCTCCTGTTGTCTCATCAATTGATAATGTGACAGACAAAATTGTAGGCAGGCTTGAAGATCCTGATAAAGAAGGGCATTGGTATAGAAGAGGTATGGTCGTCGGGCATGTACAGTCTGGAAAAACAGCAAATTTTATCGGTGTTGTCAATAAAGCATCAGATGTTGGGTATGAGCTTATTATTGTACTTGCAGGAATGCAGGAGACTTTAAGATCGCAAACCCAAGAACGCGTAGATGAAGGCTATATCGGACAGGACAGCAGTAAGAAGAATTCAGTAAACTTTGCTGAATCACTGATTGGTGTAGGCAATTTCAATCATGAAAAAATACCGTATTCATTTACAAGCAAACATAAAGATTTTGATGACAAGAGTAATTTTATTGTTAAAAAATATGATGATGCAACTGTACTGGTAGTGAAGAAAAATGCAAGAGTCCTTGAAAAGCTGAGGGACTGGCTCAAAAAAAATAATTCTAATATCGATGGATCAATTTCTAACTTGCCTCTGCTTTTGATAGATGATGAAGCAGATCATGCTTCGGTCAATACAAATGATCCAGAAAAAGATCCGACAACAATTAATAAGAGAATCAGGGAAATTTTAAACCTGTTTCATAGAAAGTGCTATTTAGCTTATACTGCGACTCCATTTGCTAATATTTTTATTGATCCTTCTACTGAAGATGATATGTATGGTGATGACCTCTTTCCTAAAGACTATATCATCAGCCTTGACCCACCGAGCAATTATGTAGGATCAGAAAAAATATTTGGAGATGAACCAGAAGCTTTAAATATCATCAGAGAGATAGATGATATTGAAGATATTATACCGCTCAAACACAAGAAAGATCAGACAGTTCCCTGCTTGCCGGGCAGTTTAAAAAAAGCTGTATACTCTCATATTATTTCAAAGGCTATAAGAATATTAAGAGGGCAGACCAACAAACATCATTCTATGTTGGTGCATCTCTCACGTTATAAAGATGTGCAAAAAGAGGTTTTTGATCTTATCGTTCAGTTTAGACAAGATATAGAAAAAGGAGTCAGATATTACTACAAGCTTCAGAAGGATGAGGCCTTAAACAACCCCTATATGGCAGATTTATATTCTGTGTGGGAAAATGATTTCAGCATAATTTATTCCATATGGAATGAAATCCAGGAAAAACTGCTGGAAGCAGCGGCATCAATGCAGGTTATGCTGATCAATGGAGATTCATCGGACAGTTTGGACTACAAAGCCTATAAAAATGGCTTGAATGTTATTGCTGTAGGAGGAGACAAGCTTTCAAGAGGATTAACACTGGAAGGATTGGCAACAAGCTATTTTTATCGCAGTACCTCCATGTATGATACCTTGATGCAGATGGGAC
>CAYRRJ010000193.1:0-3821 GCA_964426645.1 uncultured Campylobacterales bacterium
CTTGCTGTAAGATACGATGTTCCCAAAGAGAAATTAAAGAAAATCAAAAGTAGTATCTTTTTAACTCTGTTTTTGGTAGTATTTGGCACTATCATTATATCTTTGATTCTTGTTCCTATAATCTTTAAGTTAAATTCATCCTTGATTGATTATGCAAAACAGCTTATAGATTCAAGGGTGCAAACAATTATGGTGCTTGGTAAAGCTATTTCTAAAAGAGATACAGATACGGGATTACATAATTACAGAGTTACTCTTTACTCTATTGCCATCGGAGAAAAACTCGGTTTAAATATAAAGAAAATGCAGGATTTGATAAAAGGCTCATTTTTACATGATATAGGAAAAATTGCGATTAGAGATCATATTCTTTTAAAAGCTGAAAAACTGGATATCAATGAATTTGAAGAGATGAAAAAACATGTAAAATACGGTGTAGAGATAATAGAGGAGTTGCAGTGGTTGGGTAATGCCAAAGATGTAGTTAGATATCATCATGAGAGATATGATGGTAAAGGATATATGGAAGGATTGAAAGGAGAAGAAATTCCGGTAAATGCAATGATTTTTACAGTAGCTGATGTATTTGATGCATTAACTTCAAAGAGACCTTACAAAGAGCCGTTTAGTTATGAAAAAAGTATGGAGATAATGACGAAAGAAAGAGGTAAACATTTTAATCCTGAAATATTTGATGCTTTTTCAGACATATCAAAAAAGTTATATGATGAGATATATACAGTAAAAGACGAGAATGAATTAAAGAGACTTTTAATTATAAAAATAGCAAAATACGGCTATTATGAATTTAATACAAAAAAGGGTTAGGATAGATGAATAAATCGTTAATTACAGATTTTGTTAGTGTGGCTTTTGTGAGTTTATCATTCTTTGTTATTGAGCCATATTCACATATAGCTTTGTATATAGGACTTTTTGCGCTATCGGGCGCCATTACGAATCAAATTGCTATTCATATGCTTTTTGAGAGGGTTCCTCTTTTTTATGGCTCAGGTGTGATTGAACTTAGGTTTGAAGCTTTTAAAGAGTCTATTAAGAATCTTATGATGAATCAGTTTTTTACAAAAGAGCAGTTGGAGAGCTTTTTTGAAAAAGAGGAGAAAAAGATTGATTTGGAGCCTATCATAAAAGAGAGTGATTTTACTCCTGCTTTTGATGCTTTGGTAAATAGTGTAATGGAGTCTCAGTTTGGAGGAATGCTAAATATGTTCGGAGGTGTGAAGGCTTTAGAGGGCTTAAAAGAGCCTTTTATAGAGAAATTGAAAAGCTCTTTTATTGAAATTTCAAAATCCGAAGAGTTCAATGAAAATTTACAAAAACATTTAAAAAGCTCCGCAATCAGCGATGATTTTCTAAATACGATAGAATCTATGATAGATAAAAGACTAAATGAGCTTACACCCAAAATGGTAAAAGAGATAGTTCAAGACTTCATAAAAGAGCATTTAGGATGGCTTGTAGTCTGGGGAGGATTTTTCGGAGGACTTATAGGACTCGCCTCTTCACTGCTTTTGAGTTAAACCTAGTTTGTAGGCAAAAAAGCCTACAAACTGTTGATCAATCTATAATTTTATTTATAGGGAGTTCCACTATCGATTTTGCACCCGCTTCTTTTAGTTTTGGAAGTACATCTCTTAGAACTCTTTTGTCCATTACCGCCATAACATCTATCCAATCGCCTTTTGCGAGATTTGAAACAGTAGGATTTTGACTAGGTAAAATATCTAGTACCAAATCTAGACTATCTTTTGGAACATTCATCATGATACAAGCTTTTGGTATGGCATCAATCACCGATTTTAGCATCATAATGATGTTTTCCATCTTTTTTCTTTTTATAGGGTCTTTGTAAGCCTCTTTGTTTGCAATAAACCTTGTAGTGGTTTCTAGGACCGTATCTAGAATCTTTAGATTATTCGCTCTCAGGCTTGAGCCTGTTTCTGTTATCTCCACTATCGCATCGGCTAAATCCGGCACTTTTACTTCTGTTGTTCCCCAGCTAAACTCTACATTTGCAGTAATCCCGTGAGATTTTAGATAATCCGTTGTCAAATTTACAACTTCGGTGGCTATTGTTTTACCCTCTAAATCTTTTACACTTTTGATATCAGAGTTTTCTTTGACTGCCAAAACCCATTTTATAGGTTTGAAGCTTGTTTTTGCATATATAAGCTCCGTTAGCTCTACTACATCGGCTCTATTTTCTTTTATCCAGTCAAGTCCCGTAAGTCCGCAGTCAAGCTGACCTCCCTCTACATATCTAGCCATCTCTTGAGCTCTTATGAGCATACAAGAGATCTCTTCATCATCTATTGTAGGATAGTAGTTTCTCGATTTTACATTTATATTGAAGCCTGCTTGTTTAAAGATATCTATAGTAGCTTCTTGCAGACTCCCTTTGGGAATTCCTAATTTTAATTGCACAACATCTCTCCTGAAAATTTATTTAGTGGCGAGAGTACTCAAAGAGTACCCTCGTAGCAGTTTACAAACAGCTCCGTAAAATCTTTCGGAGTCAGTTTCTTGGCATTTGTACCAGTAGATGGGTCATTATAAGCAGTCTTTCCTATCTCTTCGGCTTTTTCATTTGGAATTTTAGCCTTTTTTAGAGTATGAGGGATTTCAAGCATCTCTCTTAAAGAGAGTATGAAATTTATGAAACTCTGTGTCGAAGGATTTGGAATATCCAAAAATCTACAAAGTTTCTCCATCTTTTCTTCAATCGCATCACTGTTTTGTTTTAGAGCGTAGGGAAGTATGATGGAGTTTGCAAGACCGTGAGGCATATTGTATAGCCCTCCTAGAGTGTGAGCTAGAGAGTGAACGGAGCCTAACCCTTTTTGAAAAGCTGTAGCTCCCATCATCGCAGCAACTAGCATATTTGCTCTTGCATTTTCGTTTTTAGGCTCTTCGTAAGCTCTTGGAAGATTATCTTTTATGAGTTTTATAGCCTCTAGTGCAATTCCCTCCGCCATAGGATGGTAGGTAGGAGCACAGTAAGCTTCGATGGCGTGAACTAGCGCGTCGATTCCCGTCCAAGCCGTTATATGTTTTGGAAGATTATAAGTTAGATTTGGGTCTAAAATAACGATTGAAGGTAAGATTTTCGGATGAAAGATTATCTTCTTCTCGTGAGTTTGGGTGTTTGTTATGACGGTTGCTCTTCCGACTTCCGAGCCGGTTCCGGCAGTAGTAGGGATTGCAACTATTTTTGCTATTTTGCTCTCGTTGGCTTTTGTATAATTGTCTCCTATATCTTCAAATTCCCACAAAGGTAGAGTTTGTCCCGCCATAAAAGCTATGGTTTTACCGGCATCCAAAGCACTTCCACCACCAAAAGATATAACCCCGTCATTACCGTTTTTGTTATACTCTTTGACACCGTTATTGATATTTTCTTCGGTAGGATTTGGTTGAACATCGTAAAATATGTCAAATTCCACTTTTTCTTGATTTAGAGCCTCTTTTAAATCTTCCATTATAGGCAGATTTACCAAAGCTTCGTCAGTTACTATGAGAGGTCTTTTGATTCCCAGATTTTTTAGTGCGTTTGCGGTATCTTTTATCCTATCGTGTCCGAACCATACGGTAGTCGGATAGTTCCAATTTGTATTTGGTAGCATTATTATCCTTTTAATTTTAGATGTACTGATTTTACTCTTGTGACATAATCGTATCCGAAAGTAGATAGAGATATGCCTCTTCCCGTATCTTTGACTCCAGTCCAGGCAAGTCCCGGATCGAGGTAGTCGCATCTGTTCATATATACGGTTCCGGTTTCTATTTTTGTTGCCATCTCT
>CAYRRJ010000194.1:0-3776 GCA_964426645.1 uncultured Campylobacterales bacterium
CTATATACTGTTTAATCTTTATCCTATAGGAAGTATAGATTATCAATTTACCCATGAAACAGGGGTGCAAGAATGAAAAAAGAGAGTGTAGAGATTATAAGAGATGCTCTTGAAGTTATGGAGTTGCCTGTTTTTATAAGTATGAAGGATTTAAAACAAAAGTATAAATATCTGGCAAAATATTATCATCCGGATATTTGTAAAGATAAAGAAAAAATGGTAAAAATTAATCAGGCTTATGAAATACTTAAAAATTATATGACAAATTTTAAGTTTACATTTAGTGATGAAGAGATACACAAACAGTTTCCGGAAGATGCCCATGCCTCAAAATTTAGATTTTAATGCTTATTTCAGTTCAAGAGCAGATGCTACATCTTTACTTATAGAGATATTACCGACAACCAGAATAGTAGAAGATCAATGGCTAATAGTCGCGATAAGTCCACAGGCTGTTCCAAGTGCAAATATGATAGCCTGTAGATTTGGTTTAAATTATGATCTTCTTATAACAGAATCAATCTATGCGCCAAATAACAGTGAATGTACGGTTGCTATGGTTAGTGAAACCGAAGAGATAGTTATACATGAAGCTTTGGTAAATTCTTTTGAAATAAATTTGGATTATATCTATGGACAGGCTCATAGAGTTTATGAAGAGAAAATTATTCCGCAGGCATACAGATACAGAAAAGGAGATTTGATAAGTTCACTAAAAGGACGAAATGTTCTTTTTGTAGATATAGGCTGTGAAGTTGGTTTGAAAGAGATTTGTTGTGTCAAAACGGCGATGAAACTGGAAGCTGCTTCGATTATGTATGCTACACCGGTGATAGCTACTGATGTAGCAAGTTCTTTGGAGATTATAGTTGATGAACTTTTCATTGTAAAGAGAATTGACAATTTCGTAAATACAGAATTTTATTATGAAAATTTGTCAGAGTTGTCACAAGATGATATAATAGAGATATTAAAAAATAGCGAAGGTTACTTGCCTTTTCAAAAAGATAGGAGAAATTTAGATGGAATACAAGATTGATGTTAACAACCAGGTTGAGATATACGATATAGGCAAGGTTGCAAAACAAGCAGCAGGTTCAGTTCTGCTAAAAATTAAAAATACAGTTATTTTGGCAGCTATTTCAAGAGATGATGAACAAGTTGACGGTAACTTTGTTCCTTTAACTGTTCAGTATATAGAAAAAGCATATGCGGCAGGAAGAATCCCTGGTGGATTTATAAAAAGAGAGACAAAACCCAGTGATTTTGAAACTTTGACTTCAAGGGTTATAGACAGGAGCTTAAGACCTCTTTTCCCGGATGGTTATGCTTATCCGACTCAACTTACGGTTTTTGTGCTTAGTTGTGATCCTGAAGTTGATTTACAGGTTGCTGCGCTAAATGCCGCAAGTGCTGCTCTATTTTTGTCAGATATTCCTGTAAACAAAGTAGTTTCAGGTGTTAGAATAGGAAAAATAGACGGAGAACTTATCGTAAATCCTACAAACAGCGAACTTAAAAACTCATCTTTGGATTTGTATGTAGCAGGTACAAAAGAGGAACTTTTAATGATAGAGATGCGTTCTATTCCATCAATGGATACAGAGGTTGTAACTACAGCTTCTATAGACCCTATGTTGAGTGAGAATGTGTTTGTAAACCAGAGTTCAAATGAATTTACCGAAAATGAGATACTTGAGGCTATAGATAAAGCCCAAAGTGCTATAACAGAAGCTACAAAAGCTTATGAAGAAACTTTTACACCTCTTAAAAAAGATGATGCTTCTTTAGAGTATAAAGCATCACTAGAAGATGATGAAGTTTATGAGTATATTGAAAAGAACTATGCTGATGAAGTTAAAAATGCAATTTCACAAATGGCTAAGAGTGAAAGAGCAAGCGAGCTTAATAATATAGTTAAAAAAATATTAACAGATGATATCGCAGAAAAAGAAGGATGGGAAGAGGAAGTTGTTAAAAATGTGATAAATGAGTATAAAAAGAAGATAGTCCGTCAAATGATTATAGAAGATGGTAAAAGAGCGGACGGCAGAGGTCTTAAAGATGTAAGACCTATTTCAATAGAAACGAATTTGCTTCCAAATGCACATGGCTCATGTCTTTTTACAAGAGGACAGACACAGGCATTGGTAGTTGTTACTCTTGGTAATGATAAAGATGGTCAGATGTATGAACTTTTGACTGAAAAAGGAACACAGACAGATACTTTTATGGTAAATTATAATTTTCCGGGATTTTCTGTAGGAGAAGCTTCACCTCTTAGAGCTCCGGGAAGAAGAGAGTTGGGTCATGGAAATCTTGCAAGAAGAGCGTTGGAGCCTGTTATTGAGATGGATAGACTGCAGACTATAAGAGTTGTTTCTGAAATACTTGAGTCTAACGGTTCATCTTCACAAGCTACAATTTGTGGTGCATCTTTGGCACTAAAAGCTGCTGGAGTAAATGTAAAAAAACTGGTTGCCGGAATTGCAATGGGACTTGTGTTTGAAGGCGATAAACACGCGGTATTAACTGATATTATGGGACTTGAAGACCATGACGGAGATATGGATTTCAAAGTTGCAGGAACTAAAGATGGAGTTACTGCACTTCAAATGGATATAAAATTAGGCGGTGTATCGAGAGATGTGTTGCAAGAGGCTCTTTATCAGGCAAAAGAGGGAAGATTGCATATTCTTGAAATTATGGAAGATGCAGATAGCAAGATAGAAGTGAATAATGCAGTTTTACCAAAACTTGAGCTTTTTAGTGTAGATCCTTCGAAAATAGTAGATATCATAGGCCAAGCCGGTAAAACCATAAGAGAGATTATAGAGAAGTTTGAAGTATCTATTGACCTTGATAGAGATAAAGGTGAAGTTAAAATTGCCGGAGATGACAAAACAAAAGTTGAAGCTGCAAAAGAGCATATCAATGAGATAGTTTCCCGCCCTTCCAGAGGTAGAGACCAAAGAGGCGGAGGCAGGGACAGAAGACCAAGAGATAACAAACCGATTCCTAAATTTGTACAGGATGAAGTAGTTGACGGAGTTGTTAAGAGAATAGTTGATTTTGGTGCGTTTGTAGAACTTCCCGGTGGAATAGACGGACTCTTACATGTAAGTAAGATTGCGGATCACAGAGTGGAGCGAGTCAGTGATTATCTGGAAATTGATCAAAAAGTAAGAGTTAGAATTTTGAAACAAAATGGTTCTAAAATAGAATTGGCATTGGAAAAATAACTTTTAATAGTACCTGCTAGAAGGGATATTAAAGGAGTTTTAACCAAAAAACAGGTATAATCCCGTTGCAAAGTGATAAGTAGGGATACGCAAGCCGAACGGACTTTGTAAAAATTTTTAATGGAGATCTTTATGAAAAAGAATGTTTTTTTATTGGTTGCATTTGCAGGATTTGCATTTGCAGGTGAAGGTGAGAGTATGATTCAAGCATATTCAGTTGTTGCTGCCGGTCTTGGTTTGGGACTTGCCGCTCTTGGTGGAGCTATAGGTATGGGTCATACTGCTGCTGCTACAATAGCTGGAACTGCTAGAAACCCTGGTCTTGGCGGAAAGTTAATGACTACTATGTTTATCGCTCTAGCGATGATTGAAGCACAGGTTATCTATGCACTTGTTATCGCTTTGATAGCACTATATGCAAACCCATTTTTAGGATAATAACTTCTAAATAACAGGAGGATAATTCTCCTGTTATTTCTATACGCGATCGTGGTGGAACTGGTAGACACGCTACCTTGAGGTGAGTGTGGTAGC
>CAYRRJ010000195.1:0-3771 GCA_964426645.1 uncultured Campylobacterales bacterium
TCCATACTCTTTAAGTTTTTTAATTCTTTCTATACTTTTATCAGTTATATGCGTATCTTCTAAAATCTCTAAAACAAAATATTTTTTTGGAATATTGAAAATCAAAGAATCCATGAGAAGTTCTTCGTCTATATTTATGAAAGCTTTAGTATTGTCGGTCAATGCTGTAATCCCAAAGTGATTTAGAGCATTTACCACTACTTTTGCTGTTGCTAAGAGTTCATCATCAAAGTTTGGTTTTATTTCTCCTTGTTGGTCTATTCCTCTAAATAACAGTTCATATCCAAATATTTCATTTTCAAGAGTTACTATCGGTTGTTTTGCTATATAAAAATTTTTAGGCATTATCAACTCCAAAAAATCATTTATTTTATTATAGCACTTAGTTGATAAATTATGTGTTATATGTTGCTTGTAAATTTTCCTATTTTTATTTAAATAACAAAATGGTATCATAGAAGATAATTGAAATGGATGGTTATTATGAGAGGAAGCTTTAAAAGTTCATTGTTTTCGAGGTTTTTTGGAAGTTTTGCTTCGTGTAGATTTCCAAAGTTTTTTCAAATTGTGGTAAATAAATCTTATGTTTCATTAATGGATGTTGATTTAAAAGAGTTTAAAGATTTGTCTTCTTATGAAAGTTTAAATGCTCTTTTTACAAGAGAGTTGTTGATAAAAAGAGAAGTTGGAAAGAAAGATGATGAAATAATCTCACCGTGTGATAGTTATATAAGTGAAATGGGGGAGATAGAGGGTGTAAGAGCTTTACAGATAAAAGGTTTTGAGTATTCTGTATATGAACTTCTTGGTGAAAATATACAGAATAAAGAGCAGATAAAAGACGGAGATTTTATAAATTTTTATCTCTCTCCCAAAGATTATCATAGATATCATGTGCCTTGTGATATGAAAATACTTAAAGCAGTTCATATACCGGGAAAACTATACCCGGTTAATTTGAAGTGGCTTAGGAAAGTACCTAAACTTTTTATTGAAAATGAGAGAGTTGTATTAGAGTGTAGAGATAATGAAGAGAGAATTTTTTATATGGTTTTTGTGGGAGCACTTAATGTAGGAAAGATGAAATTTGTTTTTGACGAGAGAATTCAAACAAATGTTAAAGAGAGTGTTCAGACTATGTATGAATATGACGATATGATTCTACGAAAAGGTGATGAACTTGGTAGATTTGAAATGGGTTCAACCATAGTTATGCTGTTCGAAAAGGAGAGTGTAATCTTTACATGTAAAGCAAATCAGGTTGTAAGATTTGGTGATGTCATTGCCAGAAAGATAGGAAGAAAATAGGTATGAAAATAGCGTGTAACAGACTACTTAGTTTAACTTATGATATTGAGCTTATTAAAATAATGTCTGAAAATATACGCTTAAGTGTTTTGGGTGCAAATTTTATAACACCTTTGATTGCTGTGATACTTTTATTTGGTCAGATACCAAAAAATATGCTTTTTATATGGTTTTTGATAAATTTGTCTGTCTTGGTTTTCAGGTTTTTAATAGGTAAAAAACTTCGTATTGGATTGAACTTACAAGATGAACATCAAATAGAAAAATATTTTCGTCTTTATCTTTTGTTTATTGCGATTTCAGGATTACTGTGGAGTTTTTTGATTATTTTGACTATATATTTTTCAACGGAAGTGTATGTTCTTGTTATGCTGACTGTTATATTTGGTTTGACTTCAGGGTCTGTCTCCACTTTAGGAGCTATATTTCATGCAATGTTTCTGTTTTCTATTTCTATATTTATTCCTACAATTATCGCTCTTGTTTTTATAAAGTACAATCCTATATATATATTTGAAGCTATATTTTCGATTAGTTATATTTTTATAACTACAAAAGCATTTTATGCAAACTATATGGTTATGAAAAAAAATATTGAAAAACAGTATGAATTGGAGATTGTAAACAGAACGCTTGAAAACCGAATAAAAAAAGAGGTTGAAAAAAACAGAGAAAAAGAGAGATATTTACTTCAGCAAAACAGACTAGCTCAAATGGGAGAGCTTATAAGCATGATAGCTCATCAGTGGAGACAGCCTCTTTCTAGTATATCTTCTATAAGTTCTGCTTTGGAATTAAAAGCAGAACTTGGTAATCTTAAAAAAGAGTTTATTTTAAAAAGTGTTGAGAGTATCAAAAAATATGTTACATATTTGAGTACAACTATAGATGATTTCAGAGCATTTTTTAAAGATGATAAAAAAAAGCAGAAAACTACTATCAAGCAGATAGTAGATAATTCTTTGGCTATTATAGGAGATGAGTTAAAACATAAAAATATAAAACTTATTACAAAGATAAACACAACAGAAGAGATAAGTGTTTATGCCAATGAATTGCAACAGGTTTTGATAAATCTGATAAAAAATGCGGAGGATGCACTTTTTGAAAATGGTATTGAAAATAAAGAGATAAAGATAGAAGCTTATGAAGATGAAAAAAAGATTGTATTATCCGTAGAAGATAATGCAGGAGGAATACCTGATGAGGTGAAATTTAAAATATTTGATCCATATTTTTCTACAAAACTGAAGAAAGATGGAACAGGTCTTGGTCTTTATATGAGTAAAATTATAGTAGAAGAACATTCACATGGCAGACTCTATTTTAAAAACACTAACAAAGGTGCTCGGTTTTTAATAGAGTTATATAAAGAGGATAATAAGTAAAATGAGTATGAAAGATATCAAAGAGATTATAGAAAAAAGTAAAAAACTGAAGATACTTTATGTTGAAGATAATGCAGATACCAGAGAAAGTACACTTTTGGTACTTGAAGAGTTTTTTGAAAATGTTTTTATAGGAATTGATGGATACAGTGGTCTAGAAAAATTCAAAGAACATAAAAAAGAGATAGATATCGTATTGACAGATATAAATATGCCGAAAATGAACGGTATAGATATGTCAAAAGAGATTTTGAAAATTCAAAATGTTCCTATAGTTCTTTTGACAGCACATAATGAAATCGAGTTTTTTCAAAAGAGTTTGGAAATCAATGCAGAAGGCTATCTTTTAAAACCTTTTGATATATCTCAGTTTGCTTCTTTGCTTTCTAAAATAATTGAAAAAATAGAGCTAAAAAAAGAGAATGAAAGGCATTTGACTCTTTTAAAACAGTATGAAGATATAACAAATAAAAGCTCTATCGTATCGAAGACAGATGTTCATGGGATAATAACTTTTGTAAATGACAAATTTTGTGAGATATCAGGATATACCAAAGAAGAGCTTGTAGGAAAACCTCACAACATAGTAAGACATCCTGATATGCCAAAATCTGCTTTCAAAGATATGTGGAGTACCATCAAAAGTAAAAAAACATGGGTTGGAATTGTAAAAAACAGAACAAAAAAAGGTAATGCCTATTATGTAAAAGCAACGGTAGCTCCTATTTTGGATGAAAATGGAGAAATAATAGAATATATAGCAGTAAGACATGATATAGGTGAGATAATAGGGGATAAAAAACAGCTTTTTGATTTTCTTGAGGTAAATAAACTATCAGTTATTTTGCTTGTACAGATAGAAGATTATGATGTTTTGGAAAAATTTTACAACAGAGCAACTGTAGAAGATATAGAAGAGAGTTTCAAAAATGCTTTGATGTATCTTTTGCCTCCTGATTGTGGTTTTCAGAGAGTTTACAGACTGGGTGGAGGTTTATATGGTTTTGTACAGGATAGAAAAAGATGTCAGTCACCTGTAGAAGAATTATATAAAACCATATCCGTTTTTATGGAT
>CAYRRJ010000196.1:0-3727 GCA_964426645.1 uncultured Campylobacterales bacterium
TATTTCAAACCAGAATATTTCTATTTATCAAACACTCTTTACATGTAAAGTTTTTTCGTCATAGTCGGATATATATCGAATATATATTTGTAATTTAATGAAAAATTTATTTATATAGTTTATTGGTTTGTGAAACATTATATATATTTTCATCAACTAACACGTTAGTATATGAATGTTTAAAAGTCTTTATTTTAGGCATTTGTGTTTTATATACATAAAATTATATGTATAATTTTATGTATATAAAACAGGTGCTTTAAAAACAAAACCATACTATTCCTATATGATTACTTGACTTTATTTTTAAAAGAAGATATACTTCGTCAATTAACCGCCCTACTCTCTTTGGAGTATATATAAGGAAAAGAAAATGAGAGATGAAACTATAGCACTTCATTACGGATATGATAAAAATGAGTTTGGAACTATGTCTGTTCCTATCTATCAAACAACCGCCTATGATTTTGGTTCGGCTGAAGTTGCAGCAAATAGATTTGCTCTAAAAGAGTTGGGTATGATTTATAATCGTCTATCCAATCCTACTACAGAAGTTTTTGAAAAAAGAATTTCAGCTCTGGAAGGAGGAGAAGCAGCACTTGCTACTTCAAGTGGTCATGCCGCCATACTCTTTTCCATACTAAATCTAGCAGAAGTTGGAGATAACATAATAGTATCAAACAAGGTATATGGAGGAACTACTACTTTAACCTCTCATACTCTTAAAAAATTTGGTATAGAGTGCAGGGTTTTTGACAGCAGTGAGGCTAAAAATCTGGAAGAGTTGATAGATAAAGATACAAGACTCATACTGTTTGAATCCCTTTCCAATCCGCAGATATCCATACCAAATGTTGAAAAAATTGTCAAAATTGCAAATAATTACAATATCATCACCATTTGTGACAACACAGTAGCAACACCTGTTATATTTCAACCTTTTAAATATGGAGTTGATATAGTTGTACACAGTGTAAGCAAATATATAAGTGGAAATGGAAATGCACTAGGAGGTGTTTTGATAGAAAGAAAAGATTTAAATTCAAAACTCATAGACAATCCCAGATATCCCGATTTTAATGAACCGGATTCAAGCTATCACGGTCTTGTTTATGCAACTCTACCATATCCTATATTTACTCTAAGAGCTAGGCTCTCTTTAATGAGAGATTTTGGTGCAACCCCTTCTCCTTTTAACTCATGGCTCTTTATACAGGGACTTGAGTCACTATCAGTTAGAATGAGAGAACATTCAAAAAACGGTTACGAAGTAGCAAAATATTTAAAATCTCATCCGAAGGTAAAAAATGTCAGTTATCCGGGATTGGAAAGTGATCCACAACACGACAGAGTAAAAAAATATTTTAAAGACAATATGTGCTCAGGACTTATTAATTTTGAAGTCGAAGACTTTGAATATGCAAAACATATACTAAATTCAACCAAGATATTCAGTATAGTAACCAATATCGGAGATACAAAATCCATAATTACCCATCCGGCAAGTACAACTCACAACCAGGTTCCATTGGATGATTTGAAAAAAGCAGGGATAAACCCCGGTTCTATAAGACTTAGCGTAGGACTTGAACATATAGATGATTTGATAGATGATTTGAAAAAAGCTTTAGGATAAAAAATGGCACTCCTCTCTACAAAAGGATTTTATGGATTAATGGCTATGTATGAACTCTATCTGCACCAAAACCAATCACAAAAGCCATTAGGATTAAAAGAGATATCAAAAAGATGTAATATCTCTTCAGGTTATTTGGAACAGCTTTTCTCAATGCTTAAAAAGGAGAATCTGCTTAAAAGTGTCAGAGGTGCAAAAGGTGGATATATACTTGTAAACAGAGATAAAACAACTGTAAAAGATATATTGACAGCACTTGAGAGTGAAATCTCCGTATATAAATATGAAACAGACAACTCCCTTTTTGACCTCTTTTTCAGAGACTGTGACAAAAAACTGGAGAAAATTTTTGATATACCATTGAGTGCATTAAATGAATACAGACAACTTTTAAATGACAGAATAGATTTTACTATCTAAAGGATATTTATGAATTTTGCAACAGATGTAACCAAACTTATAGGCAATACTCCTCTTGTAAAGATAAACTATTTATCAAGAAAAAATCTGATACTTGGAAAATGTGAATTCTTAAATCCGTCTCACTCCGTAAAAGACAGAATAGCATATAGTATGATAAAAGAAGCCCTTGAAAATGGACTTATAGATAAAAACTCTACCGTTATAGAACCTACAAGTGGCAATACAGGAATCGGTCTTGCCATGGTATGTGCAAGCATGGGATTAAAACTTGTCCTAACTATGCCATCATCTATGAGTATGGAGAGAAGACAGCTTTTAAACGCTTTTGGAGCCAAACTGTTTTTGACTGATGCCAAATATGGCATGAAAGGAGCTATACAAAAAGCTTACGAATTGGCCGATGATATTCCAAACTCCTACATACCGGGACAATTTGACAATCCTGTAAATCCTATGACTCATCAACATACAACAGCCAAAGAAATACTAAAGGATACTGACGGGAAAATAGATATTTTTGTTGCAGGTATAGGTACCGGAGGTACTATAAGCGGTGTGGGAAAAGTACTCAAAAAGTTCAATCCAAAAATAAAGATATATGCAGTTGAACCTGATTTATCTCCTGTTTTGTCAGGTGGTATGCCCGGTCCTCACAAAATACAGGGAATAGGTGCCGGTTTTGTTCCCAAAACATTAGATACTTCCATATATGATGAGGTTATAAAAGTCAGTTATGAAGATTCAGTATCTGCATCAAGGAACACAGCTAAATATGAAGGACTGCTGGTAGGCATAAGCTCTGGAGCAAATCTTCATGCTTCAAAAATCATCTCAGAACAATACAATGACAAGACAATAGTAACAATTCTTTGTGATACGGGAGAAAGATATCTAAGCTCAGGGCTATACTGAGTACAGGCAGAGAGTAAACAACAATGTTTACTCTCCAAACAAAATTACTTCATAACTCTCTTTTCTCTTAACGAGAGGATTTTTCACAGTATCCAACTCACCTCTTCCGCTTAACTGTGATTTTAAATCTTCTATAGTCTTTTCATACTCCTCAATTTTCTCTTTAAGTTGCAGTATGATATCTACTCCGGCAAGATTTACACCCAAATCCCGTGTAAGCCTTTGTATCATTTTTATTTTATCTATATCTCTTTGTGAATACAATCTCATTTTCCCATCAGTTCTTGACGGGCAAATCAATCCTTCTCTCTCATACTGCCTTAGAGTTTGAGGATGAATTGTCAAAACTTTTGCTACAACACTTATAAGATATACAGGTTCATCATATCCATGCATTTTTCATCCTTTTAATTTGGTAATTTCTTTTTCATTAACTCTTTCAAATCCTCATCCAAAGAGTTAACATCCGGTAAAATTATATTTGCTTTTAGATACAAATCTCCTTTAATGCCTGTTTTTCTGTTAACTACACCATACCCTTTTACTCTGAATTTCTGTCCGTTTTTTGTATTTTCTTTTATTTTAAGTGTTATCTCTTTGTAGAGTGTATTTACTTTTACTTTTCCACCAAACAGTGCAGTCTTCAAAGGTATGTCAATTGTTTTTATCAGGTCATCTCCTTCTCTGTCATACTCAGGAGAATCTGCCACCTCTACAGTAAGATACAAATCCCCTCTTTGTCCCTGATACGACTTA
>CAYRRJ010000197.1:0-3724 GCA_964426645.1 uncultured Campylobacterales bacterium
TTTCATACCCTGCTTCATACTCCTGCTCATCTGCAATATGTTCAAGACCTGCAACGATATTGTTTTGTAGGAAATCTTTTTTATCAGTATAGTTAAATTGAAAGTTTGGGTATTTACTTTCAACATCATTAATAGATACTTCAACAAGAAGCTTTGTTTTAATTATTCCTCTCTCTATCGCTTCATAATAAGAGATAATACTTCCGCAAGATGAGCAAGAGAAAGTCTCCTCGAGGCTGCCGAATTCATCTTGCAGTGCATATCTCATTGGTGTTTTGCTTTTACAGTCTGGGCAAAAAATCTTCATCGTCTTATTTCCTTTTTCTTTTAAGATAGTATTATTATAGCATATCTATACATAAAAAGCAAATATATTTGTTATATATAAAAAGTTTTAATAAAAAGAGGGGCGAAATAAGAGGGCGCTTGGAGAAAAGAGCTCCAAGATTTTTTAATGGTTTTACTGTTTTATATTATCAAGGATAGTATCAACTATATTGAGTGCAATTTTCCTGATCGCCTCATCTTCTTTCATAAATGAATCAATATTATCTTTTTTTAGATAATCATCCATCTTCTTTAAACGCTTGAGTATATCATTTGCAAATTCTAAAAGCTCACTGTTCTTTGACTCAACAATAAGCTTTGATAATTCAGAGGCTTTTTCTCTAAGTTCATCATCTGCTTTTTCTAATGCGGTCACATTATCTCTTTTGATGGCTTCATTTCTATCAAAATAACAATCAGTGATTATGTGGGACAGTTTAATCATTTTTTCTTGCATTTTATTGGTTCCTTTTTTCTTGGTTTATGAATTGTAACATATTTGATTTAATAAAGCAAATATGATATAATAATAGTATCTTAAAAGAAAAAGGAATTTGGACTATGCTAAATCACGACACAACTATGCAAGAGCTAGAGGGGATAGCTCAATCTCAAGTATCGAGCGAAGGCAGAGAACTTTCATACACGGATATATATGAGTTTATGAGAATTGCAAACAAAGAGGAAATAGAGAAGGTGGTTTCTTTGGTCGATAAGGTCAAAGAACTTAATGATGACGAAGAGGAGCTTCAAGATTATATTGATGATATTATAGAAATTGTTGTGGGGATAAAATAATGACAGTTGACAGCAAAGAAATAACTCTCGGTATATTTACCGATGAGAAAATCTCTCAAATCATAACGGAGATAGCAAAGGCATACTGCTCTTGCTGTCCGAGCAAAAGAAATATTGTATCTTTTAAAAATTTTCTTTTAAATACAGAAGATGATAACGAATGGTTTATAAAAACAAGAAGCTCAAAAATATACAGCGAATTAGAAAAAGCAACAATAAAAGAACTATTAAAGAGACTTAAGGGATGCAAGAGAGATTCCTTGATTGTAAAAGAGGGGAGAACCTCTGTTGAGGTGACATCAGACAACAAAGCCTTTTTGCTGATTAGAAGAAAAAGAGCAAGAGAGTTATACTTTAATCCAGATGCAAAGTTCGTTGGAGATTTTTTCTGCAAAGATGACAGCTATGATATGGAAAATATAAGACTTGCAGAAAAATACATAGAAGCAAAAGGGCTTGATTTGAGAGACTATCTCTTTGTTTCTTGAATTTTAATCAAAGAGAGAGGCAACTCTCTTTTTTACACTACTATTAATGTCCCCAAAAAGTTCTTTTTCAAGATAATACAAAAACATTTCGGTCTGTTCTGGGGTATCAAATGTAAATTTATCTCTGTTTTTTAAAACAATATCTTTATATATTGCCTCTTTATTTTGAATAAGCACCTCTAAGGTTGAGACATTGATCCATTTTCTTGTTTTGTTATCCGCGTAGCCAAATGGGATCATATCTGCTAAATGAACAGAGTTTTTGATACTCTCCTGCTCTAAAGACATTAGATAGCGATATGAGGATGTAGGGGTAGTTAGCTTAACGTCGCCAGAATAAATATATTCATATTTTTTAACCTCGTTTCCGTCAACCTCATCACTCTTTTCTTTAAGTATCGTATGTTTTTTCTTGTCATAGATAATATTGTTCTTTTTGAAAAATATCTCATCATCCTCAAGCCAAGCAAGAATATCATTTTCTGCAACATATTCACTTTCGGCTTCATTACTCCAATCGTATAATGTTTTTCCTCCAATCTCTTCACTGTCTGGAAAATTTCCGTTTTCAAGAAAATCTTTAAAGTTCTTTATTGAGTTGATCTTTATCTTTGAAAAATAATAGAGTTGAGAAGAGATATAGTGGTATAAAAAAGATGTAAAATCATCAGATTCGGTTTTCTCAATAGAAAAGGAGATAGCTCTTACACTCTTGCCTTCTCTCAACTCTTCTATTTTAACCTTTTTTCCTGAATACTCTTCAAGGTCTTGCAGGCACGGATTTAAAATATCTCTTTTGAAGTATTTATAAGAAGTATTTGGAGAAACGCCTATAAGTTCCATAATTTCCTCAAGTTCAAAAGTTAAAACCGATTTATTATGCTGAATCCCATAGAGAGAGTTCAGCAAGATATCTAGCTTGTGAGATGCCCTATGCTTAAAGGAGTCTCTTTTTGATTTAAAAGAGGTGACATAATCACTCCCGATGGATAAAATATGATATAGATAGATAGGAGAAAATTCTATCTCAAGACCTTTAATGTATTTTCTTTTATTTTTGATTTTTGCCTCTGCAAAAGAAGTTAATGTATATCCTTTGTTTGCCAAAGATTCGTCAAGCCATAAAGTAATGGAAGGCAGTGAACTTACCCTGCTTATACCTGTTGAGATCTCTCCTGTTTTTAAATCAACTCTGTTGTGCTCGATCTCATAAAAATTAGAGTTTTGTGCAGATATCAAAACTTTCAAGGCACTTTTAATGCCGTTTGCAGCAGCTTTGATATTTGTCTCTTTCATAAATTCATCGAAGTCAACACGGAGAGTTGATGGAAAATTATCTTTTATATATTGCTCTTGCCAATTAGAGATTGCTATTCTTTTCTTTTGATCCACAGTTTTTTTTTCATCAAAGGTTAGATCTTTTTTATTAAACCCAAGTCTTTCAAATGCCGGCTCAAGCTCTTTTCTTGCTAACTCCTCAAGCCTGTCATATTTAAACTCACCATAATCCGTTTTGTTTTGCAGAAAATGACGCATACAGTCAGCAAGCTTCTCTGCATTTAACGATGAGGCAGGTATGATCCGCTTGCCATCTTTTGAAACTTTCGTCTCTAATTTGATCTTGCTCTGAGCATAATTTCTTCTAAAATAGAGCTTATCACTTTTTCTCATTCGCAGCTTCTCCATTCTTTTTGTAAATACATAATATCAGTTTTTTTCTTTAAAGGTGAGAAAAATATCGATAAAAATGCCCTAAAGGTGAGAAAAATATCGATTCTTTAGGGGAAAGGTGAGAAAAATATCGATTCTTTAGGGGAAAGGTGAGAAAAATATCGAAAAAAATCTTTAATTATGCCAGCATTAATGTTTCTAGAGCAATAAATCAGTTAAAAAAAGTGATATTTATCATTTTTAGGCTGTTTTTTTGTAAAAAATCGATAATCACTCACCTTAAATCGAAAAATATGCACCTCAAATCGATAATCACTCACTTTGAATCAGTCGCTTTTTCAATAAATCGATAATCACTCACCTTAAATCGATAATCACTCACCTTAAATCGATAATCACTCACCTTAAATCGAAAAATATGCACCTCAAATCGATAATCA
>CAYRRJ010000198.1:0-3723 GCA_964426645.1 uncultured Campylobacterales bacterium
CAAAATCGCAAGAGTCAATATCTCAACGGTTGTTGACTCCATCAATACTTTAAAACCATAAAAATGACTTGAAAGATATAAATTTTATTTTAAGCAAAAAAATAAGGTGAAAATTGAATAGAGTGAATATCAAAATTTGTATCTACATAAAGTTGGGTCACATCTTTTTTAACACTATTTTCACCATATTTTCCTTTCATCTCTTTTTGAAAATGTTGAAGTACATCATACTCTGTAAGTTTTATAAACTCCTCTTTAAGTGTTTCTACAAGTGTTTCTACATCACTTGCATGAGTAGCAAATGAATCATGTACCGTGGCAAAACTATTTAGACCTTTTTGATGACATGAAAGTATTGTCATATACATATGTGTTGCATCAAGAGAGTGAATAAAGTTTGGTGCTATCCCTCGTGCTTGTTCTTTTGCATCGATTTCATCTGTTTCTTCATGGATTTGTATCGTGTTTTTCTTACCTTCAAAGGTACTGACTATTCTTTTTGTAATCGTTTTATATTTATACTGTCTCACTTCAAAATTTATAAATGGTGTATGCCATACTATCTCTTGAGGAAGTTTTGAAATAGATGTTCCAATAGCATTTATCCATTTTTTATATAAAGCAGAAGATGGAGCTATAGTATCTATTGCTTTGTCAAGATATTTTGCCACCTCAAGTGATAATGGTTTTATTTTTGTTTGTTCTATGGGTAATGTTTCTAATTTTTCATGAAGTTGTGATGCTTTTGTTTTTGTACCTGCACCATAGGAGTCAGTCATAACCCCTTTTTTTACAAAACTTCTATCTATGTGCGGTAAAAGAATTTCTATCTCTTCTTGAAAGTTTTGAAGTTTGTTGTCTTTATGGAGTGCTGTTTCTAAAAGTTGTTTTGTTACTATGGCTACCTCTTTATAAATATCTGCTGGTTCATCTGTATCATTTGGTAAGACATTTACTTTTTTTGCACCTTCTGTATCTCTAAGAAGTGCAGCAATATGTTGAAAACCATTGTTTGAACCATCAACAGCAACAGGTAAAGAAGACTCAAAATTTTGAGGGTCTTGGAGATAAGCATTGTATTCATAACAAAAAGCTAAAAATTCAAAAGGTTTATCTGCTTTTAAAAGCCATTCATCATTAAGTGGATTTGAAAGATTTGCAACTCTTTGTATTTCTGTAGTATTTTGTTGAATCCACTCAAGTCTTTTCTCAAAGGAAATTTTATCTATTCCATAGGTGTTTGCACCATGAATTTGAAGCCATTTAACACCATTTTCATCAAGTTTTTTCTTTGTAGCAAACTCTAAGAGTGATTTTGCCATACTCTCTCCTTGTGGATTAAGTAGTGCTTGGACGGGGTAAATTCTTCCTCGAAAATCAATTTGCCATGTAAAGTAAATAGTGTCATATTTTGCATATTTATTTGCCAATGTAAGAAGAGTATTTTGTATATGAAGTTTATTTACTTTTTCTTCCAATTTATCAGTAAGTGCTTTTTTTTGTTTGTTGATTGTAAAAACTTGTTCCCATAGCTCTTTTGTTTCCTCTTTTTGTTCTTTTATCAGTTCATCTATAAACTTTTGTTGTTGATCTTTATCTTGAATAAGTTTTTTAATTTGTTTTTTTTGTCCACTATAGTCCGCAGAAATTTCTTCTATTTTTTTTATTAGCTTGTTTATATCATCTTGATAATTTTTTCTTTTGACCTTTGTTGCTTTTTTCTGTTCCTTGAGCTGTTCTTTTGTTTGTATATATTCCTCTTGTAAAACATTGAGTGTTTGTAACATTTTAGAGTTTATTTTCCATTGTGTAGATTGAATAATATTTACACTTTCTAAAAGTTTTTTAGAAAATTTTTCTTTGTGTGCTACAAGCTTGTTTCTATCTTTTTTAGTTTTTGTTTTTTGCATATAAAAAGTAAATTTTGGTGAGACATCATCACCTTTTAAATAACCTCCATCATCAATGCTCTTCCATTGTAGTGGTTCTACAACCATAGGTTCAAAAAATGGTGGTGCATATTGAAAAATATTTTCATAGACGGTTTGAGAATCTTTTATAAATTTGTCTGAGAGTTTATAAAGATCAAGTTTTTTCCCTTTTTCATAGTTTTCCTCTTGTTCTAAAATATCAAAACTTTCAAATCGTATGAAAAGTTCAGAGCCAAATTCTAAAAGGTGTTCATTACTCAGCTCTTGCATTAGTATCAGATAGTTTTTCTTTGTTTTTTGTGACACATTATAAAAAAGGTTTTCTGCCATCTCTTTGATAATGTTGTGTTCACTATTTGGTTTTACTTTATCATCTTCATCTGTTTTTTGTTGTATGAGAAGTTTTGAGATACTTACAAATCCACTAAGTGCTATCTCCATATCGTTTAGTAAGAGGGTTATGAGTGCAAAAGATTGCTTCTGTCTTAGGGCATATTTTTGAATAGTTGTATCCATATCTTGAAGAGTTTCTATAATAATCTTTAGAAGTTCTTTGTAAAACAGGTTTTCTTTATAGTAAAGCGTGTCACTGTTAAATATTTGAAGAAGTTCAATAGCTATAAATTTCGCAATATCTTCTAAAAGGTAAGGGGTAATAAAACCTTTTTGTAAATTTTTTTCAAGTGCACTAAAAGAGCGAAAAATATCTTTATGTTGTTGTATAAGATGAAAGATGTCTTGTGAATACTTTTCATCTTGAAAAATATTTCCTAAAACATTAGGAAGGTTTTCTTCTCTCATTATACAAATTTCATGTGCGATGGGTTGGAAATATTTTTTGGCAAATACGACCTCTTGTACTTTTTTTATTTTAGAAGATTGAAGAAGTTTGTCTTTTAAAATATGAATAGAATCTTCTTGAAGTCTATATTGTTCTTGTACTAAATCCATAAATTGCTCTTTTTTGTTTTTTATGATTTTACCATTTTTTTTATATTTTACACATATAGAAAGAAAAATGTTGTGCCTGAGATGGCTAAGAGAATTCGAAACAAAGAATTTTCAAATTTTACATATATAGACTAAAAAAAGGATTTACACATGGTACCCATTCCAGTATGTATACAGATAGTTACTGTTGTAGCTGCTGCTGTTGCAGGTAAAGAATTACTAAAAGATAGATAGCAATATCTAATGTGTGGCTTGAAATAGCCATTAAATATATTATTTTAAGGAGTTAGAAGTGAAAACTTTTGAAGAAACAGTGTTTTTACCACCACTTATGGTTTGGTAGTTGAGTTGCCTGAGATGGCTAAGAGAGTTCGAAGCAAAGAATTTTCAAATTTTACATATATAGACTAAAAAAAGGATGAAACATGAGTCAGCCATTGATTTGTGATATTTTAGAGATTATTATTTGTAAATAATGGTCTTCATGTGTAGTTTGAAATAACTATTAGTTTTAAAAATAAAGGAGAATTATGCCACAAATAGGATGGTTAATTTTAAGTGGTATTGCTGGTGCCATTTTAGAAGAAATTTTAGAAGACTAGTTAGTAAAGCCTGAGATGGTAAGTATTAAGTATGAAATGAAGTACTTTTTAAATAAAAAAATTAAAAGGATTGCTATGGTAGCAAATGTAATGAGAATTATAGTCCCTGTGGTTGCAAGAAAAGTTACAAAATCTTTACTGAAGTAAAGCAAGTGCCTGAGATGGCTAAGAGAGTTCGAAACGAAGAATTTTCATCTTAATTTATTATACGAGGAAAGTATTATGGTAGCTGATTTAGG
>CAYRRJ010000199.1:0-3697 GCA_964426645.1 uncultured Campylobacterales bacterium
CCCCCGGTATTTTAAATAAAGAGGGAAATCTTCTCTCAACGCTAAACAGATTTGATGTTGAAAGATTGAAAGAGGACGGCACTATCAGTGGAGGAATGTTACCGAAGATAGATGCTTGTCTTGAAGCATTAAGAGGAGGAGTCAAAAGAGCTCAGATAATAGATGGTCGTATAGAGCACTCCATTATACTTGAACTTTTCACAAAAGACGGAATAGGAACCTATATAAAATAGAGGAAATAAAATGTTTATAGAAACAAGAGGAAATGATAATCAAAAACCAAAAGAGGTAGAGTTTTCATACGCACTGCTAAACCCTAGTGCCAGTTTTGGCGGTCTCTACGCTCCAAAAGAGTTACCAAAACTAAACAACAAATTCTTTGAAGAGAGCATAAATAAAAGCTACAAAGAAGTAGCAAAAGAGATTTTACAGGCTTTTAAAATAGATATTAATGAAAATGTTATAGATGAAGCTCTTAATCTTTATGATAAATTTGATGATGCAAACAATCCTGCACCATTGGTAAAAATAGAAGATGATCTTTTTGTAAATGAACTGTATCATGGTCCAACAAGAGCTTTTAAAGATATGGCATTGCAACCTTTTGGTTACATCCTCTCTCATCTGGCACAAAAAGAGAATCAAAACTATCTTATTTTAGCCGCTACAAGTGGGGATACCGGACCTGCTACACTAGATACTTTCAGTAATAAACCAAATATCCAAGTAGCATGTATGTATCCTGACGGCGGTACAAGTGACGTACAAAGACTTCAAATGACGACACAAGAGGGTAAAAATCTAAAAGTTATAGGAATTCACGGAAATTTTGATGACGCCCAAAGTGCCTTGAAAACACTACTTGCATCAAACTCTTTCAAGGAAGAACTAAATAAATCTCAAATAAAACTCTCAGCTGCAAATTCAGTCAATTTCGGTAGAATAATCTTTCAAATTATCTATCATATATGGGCATACATAGAACTTTTAAAAAATAATGAAATCAAAAATCAGGAAGAATTTTATACTATAGTACCAAGTGGAAATTTCGGAAATGCACTAGGAGCATATTATGCAAAGAAGATGGGTCTGCCGATAAACAAAATTCTGATAGCCTCTAACATCAATAATATTCTAACCGACCTTATAAATAAGGGAGAGTACGATCTAAGAGACAGAAAACTTCTCCAAACCACATCTCCTGCCATGGATATACTCATCTCCTCAAATGTAGAGAGAGTACTGTTTGATAAATTTGGCACTAAAAGAACCAAAGAGATGATGGATAGACTAAAAAAAGATAAAAGATATACTCTATCAAAAAGTGAGTTAACAGTTTTAAGAGAAGATTTTGACGCAATTTATTGTGATGATAAATTTGCAAAAGAGACTATAAGGGAGTATGCAAAAAAAGGATATGTTATGGATCCTCATACTGCAACCACCATAAAAGCATATAAACATTTAAGAGAAAAAGAATTTCCTACAGTAATATGTTCAACAGCAGAATGGACAAAATTTGCTCCTACTATGCTTAATGCTATCAAAAATGACAATTTAAAATATAGCGACAAAAAAGCCCTTGAAGAGATTTCAAAATCTTTACATGTAAAGATTCCAAACTCCATATCTTCACTATTTGAAAAAGAGGAGATTCATACAGATATCGTAAGTAAGAATCATATCGAAAGAAATATACTTGATTTCATAAAGGCCGGTAAATGATAATTATACCGGCTAGAATAGCATCAAACAGATTTCCAAATAAAGTTTTGGCAAATATAGACGGTTATCCCATGGTTATAGCAACAGCAAAAAGAGTGGAAACACTGGACACTGTAGCGATAGCTACTGATTCTGTTGAAGTATATAATCTTGCAAAAGATTATGGATTTAAAGCTGTAATAACAGATAAAAATCATAACAGTGGTACAGACAGAATCAACGAAGCTTCACACAAACTAAAACTGAAAGATGAAGAAATAGTGGTAAATGTCCAAGCAGACGAACCTTTTATAGAACCAAGTGTAGTAAAAAGTGTAATAGACAAAATAAAAGAGTTAAAATCAAAAAGAGATTTTATAATGGTAAGCTGCTATAAAACAATCAATCCTGATGAAGCTTCCAATCCAAATCAGGTTAAAGTCATAACAGATTCAAACGGTGATGCCATTTACTTCTCAAGAAGTAAAATTCCCTATGATAGAGAGGAACATTTAGAGTATTTTGGACATTTGGGAATTTACGGTTTTACCAAAAAATCTCTTCAAAATTTTTGTTCTTTACCCTCTTCTCCTTTGGAAGATATAGAAAAACTTGAACAACTAAGAGCCATATATCACACAAAAAAGATAGCTATGATTCATGTAAAAAGTCATAGTTTTGGAATTGATACAAAAGAAGATTTGAAAAAAGCTTTAAAAATTTTTATTGATAAGGAAGTATAGATGAAAAAAGGTTTTCTACTGTTACTAAGTGCAATTATTATCTCATTCTTTACAGGATGTACGATTCAACCAAACCCTCAGGATAAAAATTTCTCACTGGAAATTTTACATCTTAATGATACGCATTCCCATATAACCAGCGAAAGAATGAAATTCAAAGTAAATGGTAAAAAAGTTTATTTTGATGTCGGAGGATATCCTAGAATTATTACCAAAATAAGAGAATTATCAAAAAATAACCCCAATCATCTGATATTAAATGCAGGAGATACTTTTCAAGGTACTTTGTATTACTCACTTTTTAAAGGCAAAGCTGATGCCAAAATGCTTAACCTAATAAACTGGGATGCTTATGAACTTGGAAACCATGAATTCGATGATGGCGATGAAGCATTAAGCAATTTTATAGATAGATTAAATCCTACTATTGCTGTTTTGGGAGCCAATATAGTTGTTAAAGGAGATAACCCTCTAAAAGGAAAGATTAAACCTTATATCATAAAAAATATAAATGGCAAAAAAGTTGCAGTAATCGGTATAGAGGAAGTCTATAAAACCATAAACTCTTCAAACCCGGGAAAAGATTTAAAATTTTTGGATGAATTAACTACAGCACAAAGATACATAGATAAACTATCAAACGAAGGCATAGACAAAATAATCCTTCTAACTCACCAAGGATATGAAAACGATATAAAAATGGCTTCAAATCTAAAAGGAGTAGATGTTATTGTTGGAGGTGACTCTCATACGCTGCTAGGTAATTTTGACTCCTTAGGTTTAAAAAGCGTATCTAAATCATATCCGACTGTAACAAAATCAAAAGATGGAAAAAAAGTTTGTATAGTACAAGCTTGGGAATACGCTCACATTGTAGGGGATTTAAACATCTTATTTGATACCAACGGAAATGTTTTGGAATGCAAAGGCACTCCTTATCTTCTAATAGGAGATAAATTTTTGATAAAAAACAAAAGAGGTAAAAAAGTAGATGTTGATCAACAACTTAAAAATGGAATTATTAAGCTTATAAACGATAATAAAAATATATCTATTACAAAAGAAGATAAAAACGCTTTGGAAACTATAAAAGAGTTTAAATCCCAAGTTGATAAACAAAAATCCATAGCTATAGGAAAAGCTTTGGAGGATTTAGGTCATAACAGAATCCCTGGAGATAGAAAGGACGGTAAACATATATTACCTCTTGGCTGTGATATAGCTCGTATCGTAGCAAAAGCTCAATATGA
>CAYRRJ010000200.1:0-3665 GCA_964426645.1 uncultured Campylobacterales bacterium
CTGCATTTAATTCATATGGCGACTGAAAATATATATAAGGAAAAATATAACATAACAAAAAAACAAAAGCCAATAAAAATATACTGATAAAAGGTACTCTTTTCACCTATTGCTTAATTCCCAATAAAGTATTTAACATTTGGTCAATTGTAGTTATAACTTTTGCATTTGCACCATATGCAGTCTGAAACTTTATGAGATTTGTCAATTCTTCATCGGTACTAACACCACTTATCGACTGAAATTCTTCATTAACAGTATTAAAAAGCGCCTGTGATGTTTCTACCTCTCTACCAGCTCTTTCCCCGTCAGTAGCAATTCTGGTTGTTACAAATCTATAAAAACTTTCCAATGTATCTTCTGATTTGATATCACCTTTTCTGTAAAAAGACAAACTGTCATATTGAAGCTGTAACATATCATTTGCAACATCATTGTTACCTTCTACGGGAGCTTTATATCCCTGTATCAAAGAAGGATCTCTGACAAATTCACTCTTAACGGATATATTAGAAGCACTATCTCCTGCAAAAAACTGATTTATTCCTATGGCTCCAGGGAAATTCGTACCATTATCCTCTATTGAAATTCTATAATTCCTATCTGCATATTCAGCCTTTGGAGTAATTGAAAATATACCTTTGGCATCACCATCAACGCTGTAAGCAGCAATAAAATAATCATCAATATCATTTGTAGAATTATTATCTTTGTTATCATCACTCTGTGTATTTATCTGAGTAACAATACTTGGCTGAAAGGTATCACTGTTCATGGTGGTAGAAGAGTTTATATTTATAGTTTTTCTACCTACTTCAACTCCATTGTTGTCATACATAACAAGGTCAAAACTACCTTCTTCAATATGCAAAGAAGAATCAATCAAATCCGTATCTCCTCCCAAATCTTTGTTTAAAGGAGAAACCATACTTAAACTTGCACTTTTGGCATAAATATTATTGGTTTGGACAATTAAAGTATTTGCAAAACTGTCCAAATCATCTATATACCCCTGTATTATACCGTCAGTAGGATATCCGTCATTTGTAGAAGCATCCAGAGTTCTGCCTCTCAAATCAAGCATTGCACCTATCTTTCCACCTGAAAGCTTCTGTGTCAAATCATACTTTCTACCGTCTTGAATCTCTGTATAAATTGAATAATAATTACTCGCATTGTCAATATTTTCTATTTTAATAGGATGAAATGTGGCACCATCCACAAATGAACCTCCTGCTATGTTCATATGATAGGCTATTCCCTGATCGGTCATATGAGAATCTACAGTATTTACAGAAGTTATATCCCCTTTAAATACGGAAAAAGATAACATTTTTGAAAGAGTAAGTTCAAGTTTGTCTCTCTGATCTCTTAAATCATTTGCTCTGTTAGGATCAACACTCTCCACCCTGTTTATATCTTTATTCAATTTTGCTATCTGTTCACCAATAGCATTTACCTCATCAATATTTGACTTTAATTCATTATTTAGAGAATCCTGTAACCTTCTAAGTGTATTTCTTGTATCACTTAAATTCGTACTGAGAGTGGAAGCACTCTGAACCAAAGCAATTTTTTGAGAACCTTCATTTGTGTTTGAAGCAAAATCATTCCATGCATTAAAATAGTTTTTCAAATCACTGGCAATTCCCAAATCATCCAAATCCGGAAAATATTTGGCTACTTCGTTCAGTTTGTCCTGGGAATACTGATCATAAGAGAGAGAATTTGAACTGCTTTTCAATCTGCTGTAAACAAATTCATCATGAATTCTTGCAATCTGGGTTACGGTAACTCCTGTTCCTATGCTTCCGGGAGTTGCTTCAAGAGGAGTAGAAGCAGAAGTTATAACTCTCTGTCTTGTATAATAATCATTGTTGGCATTGGCAATATTGTGTCCTGTAACATCCATTGCCGTTTCAGAAGCAGACAATCCTGAATATCCGGTATTTAAAGTACTAAAGAGACTCATTTATGCTCTCACTTTTAATATAGTTGCAGGATTGTGCTTGGATTTATGATAACCATCCATCTCCCTTGGAAAAACCTTATCCAGAAGAGTATTGTAAAACTCACTGATTGTTACAACAAATCTGGCATATTCTTTATTCAGTTTTTTTAATTCTGTAAGTTTTATTTTCATATTGTTTAAAAGATCTTTTTTCTCATCGTCAAGCAGAGTATCCAAAGAAGCATTGTCATTGGCAGCAACAAGTTTCACCAACTCATTATCCAAAAGAGACTTTTTATTTTCAAAAGATATAATCAAATCATTTTTTATTTTTGTTCTTTCAAATATCATTTCATGATTTGCATTTTTGATATCATTTATGTCTTTTTGAGTCAATTCAATAAGATTTTCTATATCATTTATTGAACTCTGTAGATAGTGTGTCAGCATTTTATCCCTTTTCTAAAGGGTTAGACAAGCTCCTTGAGTACGGCATCTGCAGTTTTGTCAATATTAATTTCATATTGACCGTTTTTTATCTGCTCTTTCAAGCTTTCAATCTTATCTAACTCTTTACTTTTTTTTACTTCAACGGTCTCTTTTTTGTCACCGTTATTTTTTATAGTTTGCGTATAAGCCGCTGTAGCAGCCGTTGTTTTTGAAATCATTTCATCACCTCATATAGTCTTTCACAAACTATATCGTCATGAATGATAAAACTTTAACCCCTTTCTTTCAAAAAATTGAAAAGAAGTTCACTAAAACCAAAATTTCCACTCATACTGTCACTCATGGCATCATGATACATCGAATTGTATATTTTGTCTCCCGCATCTTTTTCAAAAAGTTTACTTTCATTTTTCATAGAAATATCTAAAACTTTTTTTATGAAAAAAGCTTCAAACTTATCTGTCTGCTCTTTTAGTCTTGTATCATAATCATTATTTGTTTGAACTTTTGGAACATTATAATTATAGTGCATCAAAGCTATACTATTATCTGTCGTCATTATATAACCTCCAACTTGGCATTGATAGCTCCTGCTCGTTTTATATTTTCTATTATGGATATGATATCTTTTGGCTTGGCACCGAGTTTATGCAAAGCTCTGGTTATATTGGCAACAGTAATTTTATCATCTTGTATATTTAACTGATTCTCATTTATAGCCAAATTCACACCGTCATTAAGACTGATATCATTTTTATTTTCTGTAATATCTTTTCTTGGCTCTATTTTGATAGTTATATCTCCATGTGTTATAACAACAGGAGATACTGTAATGTTTATACCACTTACTATTGTACCTGTTCTTTCATCTATAACTATTTTTTCTTCTTTGGTATAGTCAACATCAACTTTTAAAGTTTTGGCTAAGAATTCTACCATTGAAAGATTTTGAGGTTTTTTGAGTCTTATAGTTCTGGGGTCAATGGCTATAGCCACATCTTCGTCAAAATATTTGTTTAATGCTTTTTGTATATTAACAGCAGTATTAAAATCAGATCTTTTAAGACTTAAATTTGCAAAATTCTGATTATATATATCATAAGCCACATCTCTCTCAACAAGTGCTCCTCCAAAAATGGTACCGTTTGTTGAATGATTCAGCTGTCCTCCGCCTTTCCCGTTCATACCGCCTATGGTAACCGAACCCTGGGAAAGAGCATAAATCTTACCATCTACAACTTTTAGTGCAGTCATAAGTAGAGTA
>CAYRRJ010000201.1:0-3659 GCA_964426645.1 uncultured Campylobacterales bacterium
ATAAAAGATATGTTATTATTTGTTTACTTTTTGGATAAATAGAAAAAGTATTATATTTAGTTGGAGTTGGTATTATAATATCAATAGAAAATATTTTCAAGGAACAGATATGAATATAGTAGAAGGACAGTTGGCACTAGACGGAAGTGAAAAGGTAGCTATCATAAATGCCAGATTTAACCATATAATAACAGACAGATTGGTTGAAGGGGCAAAAGATGCTTTTTTAAGACACGGAGGAGATGAGAGCAAGTTGGATCTTATCTTGGTTCCCGGTGCTTTTGAGATACCTTTTGCATTAGATAAAGTTTTAGCAAGTGGTAAGTATGATGCTGTTTGTTGTGTTGGAGCGGTGATAAGAGGAAGTACTCCTCATTTTGATTATGTATCTGCTGAAGCTACTAAAGGTATAGCAAATGTAACTTTAAAGCACGGAAAACCTGTGACTTTTGGAGTTTTGACGACAGATACGATAGAACAAGCCATTGAAAGAGCCGGAAGTAAAGCCGGAAACAAAGGTTTTGAAGTAATGACAGGGCTTATAGAGCTTATAAGTCTTTATAAAAATTTATAAGGAAAAACTTTTGGCAACTAGACATCAGGCAAGAGAAGCAGTAATAGGGCTTTTATATGCAAAAGATTTGGGAAATGACTCTATAGATAAGTTTGTAGATGATATTTTTGAAGATAAAAAAATAAGAAATAAACAAAAAGAGTTTGCACTCTCTCTTTATAATGGAGTAAAAGAGAATTTGGATGAGATTGACAAAGCATTAGATAAACATCTAAAAGAGTGGGATATAAAAAGTATAGGAAATATAGAAAGAGCCATCTTAAGACTTGGAGCCTATGAGATACTTTACAGTGACTTGGACAGTGCCGTAGTTATAAATGAAGCCATAGAGTTGGCTAAAAGACTCTGTAATGATACAGGACCAAAGTTTATAAACGGTGTACTTGATGCAGTAAGAAAAGAGAAAAGTTAACTTATGAAGCTTTGTGTTGCGCTGGATTTGGAAGATAAAGATAAAAATCTTGTTTTAGCAAATAAGCTGAAAGATAAAGATATATGGCTAAAAGTGGGACTTCGCTCGTTTATAAGAGACGGTGAGGATTTGCTAAAGGCTATAAAAGATATAAATCCAAATTTTAAAATATTTCTTGATTTGAAACTTTATGATATACCAAATACCATGGCTGATGCTGCAGAATCTATCGCAAATCTTGGAATTGATATGTTTAACATTCATGCCTCCAGCGGGAAAAGAGCTATGATGGAAGTTATGAAAAGAGTTTCTGCTTATAAAAATCCTCCTGTAGTTTTGGCTGTTACTGCACTTACAAGTTTTGATGAGGATGAATTTAGATATATATATAATGAATCTATAGAGAAAAAAGTTATAAAATTTGCAAAAGATTCTTATGAAAGTGGTCTTAACGGAGTTGTATGTTCCGTTTGGGAGAGTTTGCATATAAAGAACAGGACAGATAAAAACTTTATAACATTGACTCCTGGTATCAGACCTTTTGGCAGTAAGAGTGATGACCAAAAAAGAGTTGCGGATATAGGTAAGGCTAAAGAGTTAAAATCAGATTTTATAGTTGTCGGAAGACCAATTTACAAAGCGGATAATCCTTTGGGAGTTGTGGATAAAATTTTAAACGAAATGGAGAAGTAGAATGAAAAAGTTTTTTATAGGATTAAGCCTATTTTTGGCTCTGGTTATTGTTGGGCTTATTATAGCTATATCTATGGTTGATTTAAACAAATATAAACCAAAAATTGAAGAGGCTGTGAAAAATAGCTCAGGATATGAGTTGAAGATAAACGGAGATATAACTACATCTTTTTCTCCTGTCGGTATTTCTATTTCTGATGTAAGTCTTGCAAATCCGAAGGCAAAGAGTGACAAAGAGTTTTTTACATTAAAAAATATAAAAGTGGCTGTAGAGGTAAAACCTTTACTCAGCAAAGAGATTAAAGTTAAATATATAACCTTAAATGATGTAACCTTAAGTATTAAAAAGTTGAAAAACCAAAAGTTTAATTTTGAGGTTGAGCAAAAAAAATCCGTAAAATCTGAAAAAAAATCTAAAGTATCAAAAGATAATGAAGAAAATGGAAACTTGCCGTTGGTTAATATAAAAGAGGTTAGATTAAATAATGTAAATATAAACTATGAAGATATAAAAGCTAAAACAAAAGCTTTTATAAAAAATGTAAATGTTGCAGTTGATGATATAGTCTATGATGCTAAGAAAAAAGGGTTAAAAGCCATCTCTTTTAAAGCAGATACAAAAATAGCAAATATAATCTATGATAAATTTAATATTAAAAATCTAAGTATGAATTTGGGTATGAAAGATGCTGTTGCAACTATGGGTGATATGAGATTTACTGTTTTTGACTCTCTGGCAGTTGCAAAGGCAAGACTTGATTTGAGTAAAAAGACTCCTTATCTGGATTTTGAAAATAGAATTGATGAGTTTAAATTGGCAAGTTTTTCAAAAGAGTTTTTACAAAAAGATATCTTGGAAGGGGTTATTAAAGCAACATCAAAACTCAGTATGAGTTTAGGTACGCAAAAGCAGATAAAAAGAAGCTTGAGGGGTACTGTTCTTTTTGACGGTCAGAGTGTAGGTATAAAAGGATTTGATTTAGATAAAGCTTTGGAAAGTGTTAACGGTGCTAAAAAGATGGATATAAAATCTCTTGGAAATTCATTGGCTTCCGGTCCGTTAATGAGCGTTTTAAGTGGCAAACCGTTAGATTTAAATCCTGCAAACGGAGAGACAACACTTCTTAAACGCTTACATGTAAAGGTTGATATTGTCAAACATATAGCAAATCTTACTGATATCGCAGTAGCAACCGGTAAAAACAGAGTAGCTATAAAAGGAAAACTTGATATTGTAAAAGAGAGACTCTTAAAAGTTGAAATTGGTGTTCTTGATAAAAAAGGGTGTGCTACATTTTCCCAAACGATAGAGGGAAGTTTTAGTAATCCGAAAGTAAAGATGGACCAAAAATCAGTAGAAAAAACCATAAATACAGTAGTATCTCTATTTGGAAAGTTTACTGGCAAGAAAGCACCTGTTGCTAAAAAGGATAACACAAACTGTAAACCGTTTTATAACGGAGTGGTTAAACATCCCAAATAAACACTTCTAATATCACGCTTAAACTTGTTTTTAAGCGTGATATTATCTTCAAATGGTATAATTCTCTCTCAACTTTAATGATGGATAGGTGGGTGAGCTGGCTGAAACCACATCCCTGCTAAGGATGCGTACTCGTAAGGGTACCGAGGGTTCGAATCCCTCCCTATCCGCCATAAATCCCCAAATTTAGGGCTTTTAAACACTTTAAGAAAAGAGAAAAAATCCCTTATCTTACCCGTTATTGATAAATTGTCATAGAATGATTAAAATTTGTGTACTGTTTTTCTATATATGAAACATAAACATCATACACCATTTGAGTAGCAATCTTCCAGGGAAATTGGTCGTATTGATATAGGAAAAGAGAGAATTGTTTTACACTATAGCGTTTAATTTCTCAATTTGTATATTATTGTCAAAGTTAATTCAGACTCTTTTTTGAGATTAATCTCTTCAGGAGGTTTTATAGGAAAGCTTTTTTGAATTGCTTTTTGAAC
>CAYRRJ010000202.1:0-3623 GCA_964426645.1 uncultured Campylobacterales bacterium
GTATTTGATACACAAAATAACTTTATCAAAAACTAAAAAATAATTATCAAATCATTACTCCTTTTGGATGTAATGATTGATAAATTTATTATACGAGGTAGATTATTATGAAAATATTTTTTTTAATATTATATGTTTGGCTCTATATAGTATCGGCAGATACTTTTTCAGTGATGAGTTATAATGTAAGAGGTTATTTTCCATGCGATAATTTTTTAAAACCATCACACCATTGGTACTATAGGCATGATAAAATTATTGATATTATACAAAAAGAGTCGCCAGATATTCTTGGTGTTCAAGAAGTTTTTAATATTAAAGCAAAAGAGCAAGGAAAATGTAAGCAACACTCTTTTGTGATGGGGTACGATTTTGATCCCCTTGTTAAAAAAGATATAAAAGAGTTGAAACGACAAAAAATAGTGATAACTCCGCCGAGACATTTGATACGAGATTTCATAAGAGAAAAGCTCAAAAGAATGGGATATTCATACTTTTATCAAGCGGGAGGCAGTCCAAAAATTATTTTTTTTAAAAAAAGAAAATTTGTATTTTTGGATGGAGGTACATTTTATCAAAATAAAGGAAAATCAACTACTTATCTTTTTTTAAAGCATAAGCAAACAAAAAAGACTCTTTTGGTGATAAATACCCATTTTATTGCCGGTCGTAAACATAGCAAAACAAGAAAAAAGAATATAGACACTTTAATCGATAAAATAAAGGCTCTTAATGCAGAAGGGGTACCTATGGTTGTTCTTGGTGACTTTAATATACGATATAAGTCTAAAAACTATGATTATTTGGTACGACAATTGCAATCAGTTGGGATGAAAGAGATTGCAAATAAGGAGTACACTTTTCATGATTTTGGGAAAAAAAAGAGAAAACTCGACTATATTTTTTATACGAAACCTTTGCACT
Organism: uncultured Campylobacterales bacterium; assembly: GCA_964426645.1. Taxonomy (GTDB): domain Bacteria; phylum Campylobacterota; class Campylobacteria; order Campylobacterales; family Sulfurospirillaceae; genus CAYRRJ01. The sequence goes on from CAYRRJ010000202.1 coordinate 925, forward strand.
TAATAAAGAGCGAGACGGTAAATTTTGTTTTTGATATCAAAACAAAACGATACTTACGTTATCAATATCATCAAACTTCAAAAAATATACTTTTTGCTTCTGATCATTGGCCATTGAAAGCAGTATTTAAAATAGATGAAGGAAGTTGAATGTATTTATATCTAGATACAAAGATTAGAGGTACATATACTATAATTCTTAACTATTTTAAAAGTAATATTTTAGATAAAAATAAAATTATTATTTTACATAAAACTTATGCTTCTAATAAAAAGTATATGAAACTTTTTATTGAACATAATATACAGGTAGTCCCTATTAAAAAATGGAATGATATACCAACTTTATCAGGTCAAACGGTTATATATATGTTTAATGCTCAATCAAACTGTCGAATGGTTGCATATAGAGAAGCAAAACATATTTTTATAGGCCATGGTGAGAGCAACAAACTTTCTTCGGCAAAACCTATTTTTAGAATTTATGATTCTATAGCAGTTGCAGGTGAAGCAAATATAGAAAGGTTTAAACAACAAAATATTTTTAATGAATGTGATGAAAAAAATAATAAATTTATTAAAGTGGGCAATACTTTTATAGGTGATATTCCTTACAGATATAATCAAAATAGTCAAACACTCCTTTATGCACCGACTTGGGAGGGTGGAATTAAAGAGGAAAACTATTCAAGTATAGATAAAAAACTCAAAAGTTTTCATTAGATGTATGATTATGCCAAGCATCATCGAATAAGAAAAGTTGTGATACAACCTCATCCAAATACTGGACATAGAAGCTATAAATATATTTTATATCTATTGGAGGGAGTGAAATATTTACAAAAAAGAGGCTTAGATATAAGGTTGATTCATTGGTCATCTCAACCTCTTACAAAATTTTTGTTTTCCTCCTATTTACAAGAAAAACAAAAGGAAAATATAAGTGTAAAAGTTGCTTTTTGTGATATATCTGCAATGGAGTTACAGTTTATGGACAAAGATATTCCAACTTTTATATTTGAAAATAAAATAAAAAATACAAAACCAAAAAGTGAACTTTTACAAGAATATAATCGTCGTAAAACTATAGATTTTACAAATATAGATTTACACTATGATATGAATCTGCATTATAAAGTTAAAGATTTTTATATAGAAAAAAACAAACAATCTTTGTTTTAATTTTGAAGAAGGCAGTGAATTGTTGCAAAACTATACCCCATCGAAACGTTTACAGAAAAATGTTCAAAACTTCTTTCCGATAAAGTATTACTCCAAGATAACAAGATTTTTTTTTCAAAGTGGAAGATTCTATGGTTGGGGAAGAAAAAAATCGGGACAAGATGCTGTTGCTTTAGCCAAAAAACATCATACATCATACACACTATTAGAAGATGGTTTTATACGTTCTCTTGGTTTAGGTATAGAAAGGTGGGAGAGTTTTAGTATTGTAGAAGATGATATAGGAATATATTATGATGCTACGACACCGTCAAAACTTGAAAATATACTCAACACACATATATTTACAAAAAATGAACTTCATCTAGCACAAAAGGCTCTCTCTTTGATAAAAAAATATAAAATATCAAAGTACAATAACGCCGCTTTGCATCTACCCGATTATCTTAACACTTCTTCTAAAAAAGTTCTTATCGTGGCTCAAACTAAAGGAGATATGTCTTTAAAATACGGTTTAGCTACTGAAGCATTGGCAGTTGCAATGGTGCAAGATGCCATAAGAGATAACCCTAATAGTGAGGTGTACTTAAAAATACATCCCGATGTTTTAGTCGGAAAAAAAGAATCTAACATAGATATCACATTTGCGAAACAACATTGCAAGATTATCACAGAAAATGTTAATCCTATAGTTTTGCTTGAAGAGTTTGAGAAAGTTTACACCCAAACATCCCAAATGGGGTTTGAAGCTTTGCTGCTCGAGAAAGAGGTTGTTTTATATGGAGCTCCCTTTTATAGTAACTGGGGAATTACGAAAGATATAGTAACGCTTACAAGAAGAAAAACAAAACGCACCTTTTTAGAGGTGTTTGCGGCTTCTTATATTATCTATTCACGTTATTATAACCCTTTTTTGCAAAAAGAATCCAATATCATAGAAACGCTTCATACTATAGCAAGATATAGAGAGATCTATAGTGCAAATGACGGATCGTTGTATTTTTTTGGTTTTACTCCATGGAAAAGAAAACAAACGAAGCTATTTTTTCAACCTCTAAACAAAAATAAAATCTATTTTTGCAAAAATTTGAATGATGCTTTGGCAAAAGGTCTTAATGCTACATCAAAGGTGTATTTTTGGGGTAAAAGGGAGTTTCAAGAGGTGGAAAAGTTTTGTGATACATATACAATACCCCTAGCAAGAGTAGAGGATGGGTTTCTTCGATCTTTTTCTTTAGGAAGTGATTTGACCAAAGCGTATTCACTTGTAGTGGATAAACGAGGTCTTTATATCGATCCAAAACAGGAGAGTGATTTAGAATATATAATCAAAAATTATCCTTTTGATAAGAACCTTTTACAAAGAGCACAGAATTTACAAAATTATCTTGTTGCAAAAAAACTCTCTAAGTATAATATTCATCAAGATAAAAAGTTGTCTTTTTCAACAGATAAAAAGATTGTTTTAGTGGTTGGACAAGTAGAGGATGATGCTTCTATCATTCACGGAGGGAAGGG
>CAYRRJ010000203.1:0-3591 GCA_964426645.1 uncultured Campylobacterales bacterium
AAAATGGTACATTTTTACTCTGCGTTACTGGTACATTTTACCTTTGCACTTGACATTCAACACAGATTTGAGGTGGTAGTGCCTTCGGGTGTGGGGGTTCAAATCCCCCCGATCGCACCATTGAATTTATTTTACTACAAATGTAAATCTATACTATCAGGTGATAGATAACTGATTGCTTCTAAATCAGATAAAGATTTATAATTACTATCTGCTAACTTGAACTTGTAATCCTTTTTTATTGTTATAATTATGTCCAAAAAAAACATCTATTAAGATAACATAGCTTTACTTGAAATATGATATAATCTGTATAACAAAGGAGATTGTATGCGAGATTTAGAGCTTAAAAATGTGCTTAAAATTGATGGCAGGGAGTTTTTGGTTTCTACCATAAGTATGAATGTAAGACACTCATGGTTTGAAGGAGATAATCAAAAAATTGTATATGAAACAATGGTTTTTGAAATCATAGATGACAAGGTTTCTTATGAAAAACCTGTTTTTAATGAAAGATATAATACTCAAGATGAGGCTATAGCTGAACATGGAGCTATCTTAAAAGATCCAAAGGCTTTTTTTATACTCTAAATTTCTATTCTAAAAAGGGCACCTTTGTCTGTATTTATCGCATATAACTTTCCTTTGAAGTTCTCTTCTATAATTGTTTTTGACATATAAAGACCTATTCCTGTGCCTGTCTTTTGTTTTGTTGTCACGTATGCATCAAAAATAGAATCAATATTTTTTACTTTTATTCCTCCTGCATTATCTTCTATATCTATGAAATATTTCTCCCCATTTTTATACAAAGTTATATCTATGGAAGGATTTTTAACTCTGTTTTCTTCCAGTGCATCTTTGGCATTTTGCAGTATATTTAAAACAACTTGTGAAAATTGATTTTGGTAGCCTAGCAGTTCAAATTTATCTTTTATATTTATAGATATGGTTATTCCCTCATGTTTTATAGAAGCATTTATGATTTTATATGCATTTCCAATTGCCAAAGCAGGGTCAAAAAAAGATTTTTCTTTGTCTTCTTTATAAAAATTTCTAAAATCTTCTATTGTTTGTGACATATAATCTATTTGCTCCAATGATTGTTTGTGATATCTGTTAAACATCTCTGGGGTAAGTTTGTTGTTGTCATAAAGAGATTTTAGATTTTGGATTATTAGACTTAGTCTAGTGATAGGATGTCGCCATTGATGAGCAATATTTCCTATCATTTCTCCGAGTGCTGCAAGCTTTGCCTGGTTTTCTAGAATTTTGTCTTTTGCTCTGTTTTTTTCAATTTCTTCTTTGACTCTGACTTCCAGATTATTGGCTTCCTTGGCTATTCTTTCAGCTTCAATTTCAAGAGAATCATAGAGTCGAGAAATAGGTATGGAGATAAGATACGCAAATGGAAATGAGATAAATATAGCAAAAAGGACTGTAGTTATAACTCTGTCCCTTACCAATTGTTTTGTTATCTTTTTTTGTTCCAAATTTTCAAAATATATAAGTTTAAGATCATTTTTACCCTGGATTTTCAAAGTTTTTATAAAATATCTTTTTTGAGGATTAAAAAATGTATCTTTTTTAAAGTCATTTTTCAAAATTCCGAATTCATCCAATGCATTTATTTTTTTGTCAAGGTATTTGGACCAGTTGAATTCAGGGTTTTTACTGATTATAAAATTTCCTTTTATATCGCATAAATAAAGGTCATATATGGAAGATTCTGTCAAATCTTTAAGATAGTGATTCATAAAAATGTTCAGTATGACAAAACCTCTGTTTTCATCATTGTCATATATTGCTTTAGAGACTCTTATAACCGGTTTTATAGGTTTTTCTATAACTCCGTGTTCTACATTTAAATCTATGTCAGAAAACCATATTTCATGTTTCCCGAGAGCAAGGCATTTTTGACAATAGTATCTTTTTGATTTGTTTTGTAACTCTTTTTGTTTATATACTTTTGTTCCTATGTTTTTTCTATCAAATCTTATTACTTCGTTTCCGTTTTCATTGATATATCTAAGTTGCATATAATTTTTGTCTGTTTTAATCATGGAGTAGAGTAAATCTTCAGCTACTTTTTTCCCTTTTCTATATTTTACAAATTCTATAAACTCTTCATTTGATGCTATTGCTTTGATAAGATTTGAACTTCTGCTTAGAAAGTTATTTAGATATCTCTGTTTTTGAACAGAGTCTAAAAGGGTATTGTTTTTAAAGTGTTCCAGTGATTCTTTAGCGGAAATCCTTACATGTAAAAGATATATGGCACCTAGTATCACGGCAGCAAAAGTAATGTAGGAAATAACAAGTATTTTTCTAAAATGTTTTTTTTGTTTTTTTATTTTTGATATATTAGTCATATTTTTCTATTTTATAGCCACTTCCTCTTACATTTTTTATAAAATCATAGGAGATTTTTGCTCTGAGTTTTTTGATTTGTGTTCTCAGAGTATTGTCATTTACAATTTTGTCCTGCCATATATAGTCCATAATTGTCTGTGTATGGATTGTATGATTTATGTTTTTAACAAGAAGAAATAGAAGATTTTTTTCATTTGCATTTAAATCTACAAGCTTGTCATTATCTGTTAATTCGTTCGTATTTAAATTAAAAAATTGTTTTGGACCTATTTTGATTGTTTTATCCTGATTGTCAAACAGTATTTTTGAGATTCTTAGTTCTAACTCTTCAAAATGAAAAGGTTTTCTGATATAGTCGCTACATCCGGCATCATATCCCAGTTTTACATAGTCTATATCACTCATGGAAGTCAAAAATATGGCAGGAGTTTTTATTCCAAGATGTCTTAGTTCTTTAAGTGTGTCTATACCATTTTTTACAGGAGTATTTATATCTAAAAGATATATATCTATGTTTGTTTGCAGGTTATTTAAAAGATCCTGACCGTTGGTATAGATATCTACTTGATGATTCTTTATCTCAAAATAGAGTTTAATCTCTTCTGCTATAAAAGAATCATCTTCAAGTAGAATGATTTTCATCTTTATTTCATCAATCCCGTATCTTTCAAATAAGTTTCCAAATCTTTTGTTTTATATATATCTTTGACCACATAGTTTATAAAAATCTTCATCATTTCAGGGTCGGCATATCCTGGAAGTTGAATGATTTTGTTCCAATTTTCATCAAATATTATTATTTGAGGAGTTGCCTTTACGGCAAAACCCATCTTTAAAGATATGGTATTTGTTTTTTTGGGAGGATTTTTATCTCCCATCTCATAATCCATCTCTTTATCTAGAGGTATAGAATAAACATTAAAATTCTCTCTTAAAAGTTTGTTTAAAAGTTTATCTTCTACTATATCTTTTTTAAAAATTTTACAGTAAGGGCATGTAGCAGTTTCAAAAAGCAACATAACATTTTTACCATTTGCTACAAGTTTATTAGTATGTTGCAGTGGAGATTCGTTTGCTTCCAAATTTATCAAAAACAGCGAAACGAGTATAACCAGTGATATAATTTTTTTCATTTTAACTCCAAAGTCTATTTCTTATCTTTCATTATACCATGTTCGATATAGTAATTTTTTAATGCTTTATAAACATCACCGTTTT
>CAYRRJ010000204.1:0-3563 GCA_964426645.1 uncultured Campylobacterales bacterium
AGGAAGCCCCATATTAAAACTGTTTCTGTAAAATATTCTTGCAAAACTTTTGGCAATCACAGCAGATACTCCGGCAGCCTTCAAAGCTATAGGAGCATGTTCCCTCGAACTTCCGCATCCAAAATTCTCTCCGGCTACGATAATATCTCCGGCTTGTACCTTTTTGCTAAAACCTGGTCTGGCATCTTCCATAACATACTTTGCCAACTCATGAGGGTCAGAAGTATTTAGATATCTAGCGGCTATTATCAGATCTGTATCTATATTATCTCCGAATTTCCATACTTTTCCGGTCATAACATTCATAAAAATTCCTTAATTTTTTTTGTGGATATTTTATCTAAAATCTATTATAAAAAAGATTAAACCTTTATATCGCCTATCTTTTGCTTTATCGATTCTATTTTGGTCTCTAACCTATTATCACTGTTTTTTCTTATATCAAATTTCAAAGAACTGTAAATCCTGTCACAATCTTTCAACTGCTCATAAGCCAACTCCAAAATATCCAAAGCCTCTTTGAAAGTTTCTGTCTCTACAACCGTACCCATAGGAGTAAGCTTATAATTTACTCCACTCTCATCAATAGCTTTGATGATTTTTGAAACCTCTTTGGAAACCGATGAACCATTTCTACAGTTATCACTTGTGGGAAACATAGCAAATTCAAGTAAAACACTCATATCAAACCTCTATCTCTTCAATCTCTTTGGCATCACTCTCAAACCACTCATCTCCTATCATCTCTTTTTTGATTATTTTTTCCAAATCTCTTTTCATATATTTGCCTTCGGCACTTACTGCTACACTTCCGTCAGGCAGGTAAAGCTCTCCACTCCCGTAAAAGAGTCGTCCTCTTTCATTTGTAAGCCTTCCTACTACTTTCAGTTCAACATCGGTAGGTACAGGCTTTTTATACTTTATATTCAACTCCAGCGTTACACCAAAACTGTTTTGCCCGTATCTGTTCATTATAGCTCTGCCTATAGTCTCATCCAAAATAGTAGCACTTATACCTCCGTGAAGAACTCCTGGATAACTTTGTAAATTTTCCCTTGGAGTAAAAATTGCTACTACCTCATCATCACTTGTTGTATAAAATTTTGCTTTTAATCCTACCGGATTTTCAACACCGCATACAAAACAGCATTTTGAAATATTTTGTCTATCTTTTATTTGAAACTTCACTATTTTTTCCTTTTTTTAAACTCAAATATATAGCCGAACTCATTCCTGCGCTTCCAAGTACCATTGCCATAACAACTATCTGATACCTAACTGCCACGATAGGATCTACTCCTGAGAGTATCTGTCCTGTCATCATCCCGGGAAGTGAAACCAAACCAACTGCTAAAAAAGCGTTGATTTGAGGTATCAAAGAGGCTTTAAAAGCTATCTCTCTGGCTTCTTCATATCCTTTGGTTTCTATTTCGTTTTCAAATCTTTCAGCTCCCAAAGAGAGTGCATTCATAGCATTTGCATATATCATACCTGCAAGCGGAATTATATATCTTGGCTGATAAAAAGGCTCCAAATCAAGTACAAAGTATAAAACCAAAAAAAGGTTGAAACTTCCCGCAGTCAAAATAGATACAAATATATAACCATAGCTTTTAAAAGATTTTTCTTTTATATTCCTAAGAGCTATTAAAGAAGAGACTATAGCCATAAAAAGGATAATTAAAATTCCAACAAAACTTCTCTCACTCTCAAAAATATAAACAAGAATATAACCTATAAGCAAAAGTTGTGTTATCATCCTGAAAGTTGCCAATGCTATCTCTTTTATATTTTTGCTCCACAGATAGTAGATATATCCTACAATCACAATAGGAATAAACATAAACAGAAGATTTATTATAGATACTGTTTGCATAGCCTAATCTTAGCAAAAAACTAATAAAATTATGCTATTATTACTCCATATCTGTTTTTTAAAAATTGATGTATTCAGTCAGTAGAGTAATATGCCGATATAGCCAGTAGATAATATAAATTAAGGAAAGTTGATTTGAAAGATTATCATCCATTACATGTAAATATAACTGATGAAGTTAAAAAAATTATAAAAGAACACAGAATAGTTTTCCCGGCATATTACGGACAGATATATAATCAGGTTGCAAAAAAAAACGGTGTTGAGCTCTCTCCTAGTGAGCTTCTACATCATGAAATGCTTGATGAAAAGGTCATAAGACACATCATATCTCTTTCCGAGCATACGCAAAGTGCTCTTTTGGCCATGGAAACAAAAAATGAATCAAAACTGCAAGAGGTAATAGAAGAGACAAAAAAACTGCAAGAAGAGATAGAAGAGTTACAACAGGCAGTCTATCAGGATACTTTGACAAAATGCTATAACAGAAAATGGTTTGAAGATAAATACCTTGATATAAATAAAGAGAAATTTACAAAAAACGGTACACTTGTATTTGTTGATTTAAACAGACTCAAAAGGATAAATGATGCTTACGGACATGTCGTGGGAGACAAAGTTATAGAGTATTTTGCCAAAAAACTCAAAGAGATAACCCCAAATGTAGTAAGATACGGAGGTGATGAATTTTTACTTCTGTTTGACAAAAAAGATACTGATAATCTTATACAGGAAAAGATAGATTCTGTATTTAATTTCTTTGAAAACAAAAATTTCAAATACAAAGATGTAGAATTCAAAGTAACATTTGCCTATGGAAAATGTAAATTTCACATAGACGATTTATTTATAAACATAGTAGAACAAGCTGACAAAATGATGTATATATTTAAAGAAGGAAGAAGGCAAAAAACAACTGTTTGATATCAACTTATAGTTGGAGCAAAAGCTTTTGTTCCAACTCTTATAACATCACCTACTTTCAAATTTTCAGCCTCTTTTTGGCTTATTACAACTTCAACTATCTGTTGTCCTATAGAAATAACGGCTATAAAAATCACATCTACTTTTATGATTTCCAAAATCTCTCCTTCAAAAGAGAATTTTTTTGAACCGCTTGTCTTTAGCAAAATATCTTTTGGAGTTCCGTCATCTGTTATCTTTCCATAATCAAAAACCACAACTCTGTCTGCAAGTTTATAGATTTCACTGGGGTCATGACTGACCAAAACTGTAGTCAATTCAAACTCTTTATGCAGATATAGTATCTTGTTCTGTATCTTTTCTCTTATCTCTAAATCAAGTGCAGAAAGAGGTTCATCCATAAGTAATATTTTGGGTCTTTTCATCAAGGCTCGACATAAACTGACTCTCTGTTTTTCTCCGCCACTCAATCTTGACGGAAGCCTTTTTCTAAGTTTTAAAAGTTCCGTAACTTCCAAAAGATAGTATGCCAAATCTCTATCTTTGGACACATACAAGAGATTTTCTTCAACACTCATATTTGGGAAAAGTGCATAATCTTGAAAAACAAATCCTATCTCTCTTTTTTGTGGCTCTTTACATGTAAAGCTATCAAGCCAAATCTCATCATCTACCTTAATAGTACCTTTTGCTTCCTCCAAACCTGCCAAAACTCTTAAAAACGTAGTTTTACCGCTACCGCTCTTTCCGCTTATTGCTACAA
>CAYRRJ010000205.1:0-3561 GCA_964426645.1 uncultured Campylobacterales bacterium
ATAGGATTTCAAACCTTTGCCTTGCACTAAAGCATCACTAAAGTCACTATGCATACCATATGGTGTGTAACATCAGTTATTTTTCTGATATTTTACAAAAGTGTTGCGAATATCAGAGGTTATGTGTTAGAATATCTTTAAAAAACGGATTTAAATGCAAACATTATGGAATAAAAAATATGATAAAACAGATTTATTGTATGATATTGCCCCCAACAAATTTATACAGGAGAGTATAAGATATATAAAAAGGGGAGGCAGAGTTATATCCTTGGGAGAAGGGGAGGGCAGAAATGCTGTTTTTCTTGCCAAGGAGGGATTTGTAACAGAGGCCCTGGATATATCCGATATAGGATTGAGAAAACTTCAAAAAAGAGCTGAAAATGAAAATGTATTTATAACCATAAGGCATACTTTAATAGAAAACTGGATACCTTCGGGAAAATATGATGCTGTAGTTTCTTCGTTTATGTACCTAGAAAAGACTCTCCAAAGAGAGATGTTTGTCAAGTCATATGATGCTCTTGCTAAAGAAGGTGTTTTTATAGGAGAATTTTTTAGTGAAAATCAGATGAGATTTAAAAGTGGAGATTCAAAAGAGAAAAGATTGCTCTATTATTTACCTGAAGTTTACAACATAATAGAAAGCTTTACATGTAAGATTATAAAAATTTCCGAAGAGATTGTTGAATTTGAAGAGGAGAGAGGACACAACGGCGATGCATGTGTCCTCAGAGTTATATTTCAAAAAGTCTAATAACCGTCGAGATGTCTTGTTTTTGGTAAAACAAAATTCAGGAATATACCTACAACAGCACCAAGTCCTATACCGCTGAATGCAACTCCTCCGAAATCAAATGTCATGCCTCCTATGGCAAATACCAGAATCATGGATACTATTATCATATTTCTAGGGTCTTCCAAGTCAACCTTCTCTTTTATGAGAGTGCCCATACCTATAGAAGCTATAATTCCAAAAAGCAAAAGCATAATCCCACCCATTACAGGTACAGGTATGGTGGATAAAAGACCTCCTAGTTTACCTACAAATGCCAAAACCATGGCAAATATGGCAGCCCATGTCATTATCGCAGGATTATAGGCTTTGGTAATCGTAACTGCTCCTGTAACCTCAGAATATGTTGTATTTGGAGGACCTCCCAGAAATGAAGCCGCACTTGTCGCAAGTCCGTCACCAAGCAGTGTGTTTTGAAGGCCCGGATTTTTAAGATAATCTCTTTTTGTTACATTTGAGATGGCGAGCATATCTCCTATATGTTCTACTGCAGGAGCGATTGCTATAGGAAGGATGTAAATGATCGCTTCCATATTAAACTCTGGTGCTACAAAGTTTGGAATAGCAAACCATGGTGCTTGTTGAAACGGTGTAAAGTCAACTATGCCATATATTAATGAAACTATATAACCGGCAACTATACCGCAAAGTATAGGAAGAAGTCTGAATATACCTTTTCCAAGCATGGTGACTATCAGTGTGGTTGCCAGAGAGATTAAAGATATAACTATTGCTTTATCAAACGGAACAAGGACAACAGCACCGTCACCGGTTTTCCCCATGGCCATATGAACGGCAACAGGAGAGAGTATAAGTCCTATTGTCATAATCACAGGTCCTACAACTACAGCAGGGAGGAGTTTGTGTATAAAACCTGATCCCTTAACTCTTATCAATATGCTTAAAACCACATAAAAAAGACCTGCTGCTACGAGTCCTGACATAGTTCCTGCTATTCCCCATGTTTTTACCCCATATATTATAGGGGCTATAAAAGCAAAACTTGAAGCCAGGAAGATAGGAGGAACAGCTTTTCTGTTTACTATCTGAAATATGATAGTTCCAAGTCCTGCGGTAAAGAGAGCAACATTAGGATCGAGTCCTGTTAAAATAGGCACCAATACAAGTGCACCGAAAGCGACGAATAAAAACTGCAAACCTACAACGCTGTCTCTCAAGCGAAAGTTATAGTCTGTATTATTCATGAAACCCCTTTTTTGTCTGATGTTATAAATTTTCTAACTTCTTTGTCTATTTCAAAGATATCACTCAGATTTTTTGGTTTTATTCCTTCAAATCTGAAATATGCTTTTTTGTTGATCTTGGCGATATCCAATATACCTATCTCTTCATTTAGAAACATTTTTACCGCTAGTTCGTTTGAAGCGTTTAGTACCACTCCCATAGACGGATTTTCCAATAAATTATCTTTAATTTCCCAAATAGGATATCTGTTTACAGATATTTCTTTGAATTCCAGATTTCCTACTTTTGCAAAATCTATCTTTTTGACTATTTCATCATCAACTCTACCCAAAAGGGCGTAAGCTATAGGGAGTTTCATATCTGCATATGCCATGTGTGCCGTTGTACTTCCGTCTTTGAAATTTATCATGGCATGAATCAATGATTTTGGTTCTATTATTGCATCTATTTTTTTGCAGTTGTAAAGCCATCTGGCTTCCAAAAGTTCAAAAAGTTTGTTAACCATCGTAGCACTGTCTATGGTGATCTTGGCACCCATGGACCAATTTGGATGGTTTAATGCCTCTTTGGGTGTTATAAAAGGCAGTCTGTCTAAAGGAAAATCTCTCAATGCCCCTCCGCTGGCGGTTATAAGCATAGAGTCCATCTCTTTGTCTTTTTGCAAAAGATACCATAACCCGAAATGTTCACTGTCTATTGGAACTATTTTGGAAGTTTCAAGCAATTCTCCTGCTACTACTAGGGATTCTTTATTTGCAAGAGCCAGTTGTTTACCGAGTTTCAGTGCTTCTATGCTTGGAGAAAGTCCTGCAAATCCTACAAGGGCATTTACGACAAGATTACTCTTTGCAAGGTTTAAAACCTCCAAAATTCCCTCTTTACCCCAAAAAACTTTATCATGCTTTACATCTTTGATGGATTCTTTATCCTGTACAACTACATATTTGGGAGAAAATTCAGAAATCTGCCTGTTTAGGAGAGTTATATTTCTTCCGTCACTCAGAACTTCTGTATTTAGAGAAAATCTCTTGGCAATTTTGAGGGTATTTATACCGATTGAACCGGTACTTCCCAGAAGTATCACTTATAAAAGACCTCTTAATAGTATAACCATCACAACCGAAGCAAAAAGATAACCGTCAATCCTGTCAAGCATACCTCCGTGTCCTGGGAAAAGAGTTCCGCTGTCTTTAACTCCGGCTTCTCTTTTGAGGTAGCTCTCAAACAAATCTCCGTAAACAGATGAAACAGAAACCAGTAAGGAAATTATAAAAGAGGTTAAAAGTTCGACACTGCTTAAACCAAAAAGAGTTCCAAAAACAGTAGCTGTAGCTACTCCTCCAAGCACTCCTTCCCATGTTTTGTTTGGAGATGTTTTTGAAAAAGGAGTTTTCCCTATACTTTTCCCTACAATATAGGCGCCGGTATCTGTGAGGGCTACTATGACTACAAGCCAGACAAGCGACATCATTCCAAAATCAAGATACAAGGTATAGAGGAAAAGCATAGATATAGTAGGATATGCAAAAGGTGCAAGTATATTTAGATTGACCTCTTTT
>CAYRRJ010000206.1:0-3540 GCA_964426645.1 uncultured Campylobacterales bacterium
TAGTGCATCCTTCTGTTTCAAAGATCTGTAATCATCGATATCCAGAGACCTTCTGTTTCTAAACAGTGTAACAATCAACGATAAAAAGACTGCAGCTTCTGCAGCTGCTATGGCTATAACCATCATAGCCATAATCTGTCCGTCCATATTTGCATAATGACGACTGAGAGATACCAACATTAAATTTACAGCATTTAACATTAACTCTATAGACATATATATTATAAAAATATTTTTTCTGCTGACTAAACCTATCATACCTATACTAAAGAGTATAACACTAAGAGTTATATATGACATCAAGGAAATACTGATTATCATCTCTCTTCCTTTCTTGCTAAAACAATTGAACCTATAAGCGCAACAAGCAGTAAAATGGATATTGCTTCAAAAGGCAGTAACCACCCTGTAAAAAGTTGATCTCCCAAGGTCTTCACTTTTCCAAAACCACTTTCCAAAATCCCCATTTTATCTATATTTGGAATTTTAAAAAAAGCTTTAAGTATCAAAAAATCAACCGGAAGAATAACAGCAAACGCTACAAGCATATAAAGAAATTTATTCGGTTCTTTGGGAGCATTTTCTTCTTTTATATTTAAAAACATTATGATAAACAGTAACAGCGCTATAACTGCCCCGGCATACACGATAATCTGAACCATAAACAGAAAAGAAGCATTAAGCATAGCATAAAGCCCTGCTATCGATAATACTGTAACTATAAAACCAAGAGCAGAGTGAACACTGTTTTTAAATGATATCATCAAAACAGCACCTGCTACTGCAAAAAAGCCCAAAATCAAAAACAAAAACTCACTTATCATTTATAATCACCCCTAAAAGGTTCATTGGACAAAAGTCTATCTTTATCCAAAACAAAATCATCTCTTTTTTGCTGAACAAAACTGAAGATTCCACTGTCCATCCTTATTGCATCACAAGGACAGGCTTCAACACATCCTCCGCAAAATACACACTCTAACAGGTCAATCTTAAAAACTTTAGGCATCTTTTCAACCGTACCGTCATCTCTTTCGGTCGCTTCTATAAAAATACACTGGGCAGGACAGGCTGTGGCACACATAAAACAAGCAACACATTTAATCGTACCGTCATCCCTTTTTATAAGTCTGTGTACACCTCTGTAGCGTTCTGTTATGTCATCAGGCATCATTTCAGGATAACATTCTGTTTTTATATTTGATGTATCTCTCAAATTTGTAAGAAAATGCTTCATAGTTGTCTTGAGTCCGCCTATTATCGCAGGAAGATACATCCTCTCTTTTAAACTTTTACCATACCTTGGAACTATTTTTATACCCATATTACACTCCAAGAAAAACTATTACAGTTGCTGTTACAAAAATATTTGCCAAAGAGAGAGGAAGCAACACTCTCCAACCCAGTTCCTGAAGCTGATCATATCTGAATCTAGGCAAAGTCCATCTTACCCATACAAAAAAGAAATTCATCAAAAGAAGTTTTACCGCAAAAGTTGCAATCTGTATAACTGCAACTGCTATATTTACACCGTTACCGGATATGCCGACTGCTAAAAAATAACCCAAGATACCTATAACAGCTATATTTATAAATATCAATACCCTTATCAGTAATGCACTCTCTTTGTTTCTTATATCATTCTCTATAGGCCAAACATTGTTCTTTTTTATCCATCTGGCAAAAAACAGACTCAAAACCGGTAAAATCACTATGATAGCTATCATAACTGCACTGATATGCTCTTTTAGGGAAATAGTATTTAACCACGGTATCTGATATCCTCCGAAAAAAAGTGTCACAATCAAAGCACTTGATGCACTCATGGCAACATATTCTCCTACAAAGAAGAGTCCAAATTTCATAGCACTGTATTCGGTATGGAAACCTCCTACTATTTCACTCTCTCCCTCAGCGATATCAAAAGGAGTTCTGTTAGCTTCGGCAAAAGCTGTAACGATAAAGATAACTGCTGCCAAAGGTTGTATTAAAATTCCCCATGCAGGAAGAAAACCAAATATCAACTTACCCTGAAAATTCACCATATCTACCAAATGGACAGAACCGTAAGTTATAAGAACAGATATCAAAGCCAAAGTCATAGAAGCTTCATAGCTGATTACCTGAGCACCTGCTCTTAGTCCTCCCAAAAGAGAATATTTATTATTACTAGACCAACCTCCTAGCATAATGCCATATACACTGAGTCCTGCAAATGCCAGAAACCATAAGACACCCAAATCCACAGGCAATCCCTGCATTATATATGTTTTTGAATTTATCTCCAGATTATCGGCAAAAGGCATAACCATAAAAGCCAAAAACGCCGAAACAAAAACTATAACCGGTGCCAGACTAAAAATAAATTTTTCTTTTATGGATCCTGCCTGATAATCTTCTTTAAAAACCAGTTTCAGCATATCTGCAAAAGACTGTATAAGTCCTCCGAGTCTTATCCCCGCTATATTACATCTATTAGGCCCTAGTCTGTCCTGAATAAATCCGGCTACCCTTCTCTCTATCCATACCAAAATAGGAGCAGCTCCAAGAGAGAAAAGCAATGCTATAATAATATTTACAACAACTATAATTATTGATACCATATCCATATTCAATCCAATTTCACAGATTTGTTCAGTAACTCTTCGTAATTTATGCCTTCCAAAAACTCTTCATTTTTCAGGCCGCCTTTATTCCAAATCTCTTTACATGTAAACAAACCGTCTCCCAAAATCATTGACAAAACATCCAAAAGTCTCGGAGATGGATTATCTTTTTCTATTTTACAACTGCTATACTGCAGATATCCGTCACAATTTATAAAACTGCCTGCTCTTTCCGTATGAGATGCCATAGGTAAAACCAAATCCATATCCTTGGTAATCTCAAACATACAGGAACTCATAAGTAAAATCGAACCTTCATATCCCAATTCTCTTAAAAACATGGCATCATTTCTACCAATAAGCAAAATCGCCTCTTTTTCTCTTATTATCTTCATCAAAGCATCTTTTGTTTCATTTATCTTTAAATATGAAAAAGATGCCCTGTTGGGAGTTTTGTCACTTTTCTTTAAAAAATCATCTCCAAAAGTTTCATCATAGTTTTCATCATAACCGTTTATTTCAAAATCAAACCTTTTAGCCAAAATTTTGAGTCTGTACATCTCTTCCAAACTTAAAGCCGGAGACAAAATCAAAGCTCCTTTGGAACTGTATCTTTTTATCAACCTGTCCAATTTTGAAAGAGCATAGTCAAGTTCACTCTCCAAACCTCTGATATAAGCTTTTTTTAATCTTCCTTCATTCTCTTTTTTATAACTGAGTCTTCCATAGTCACAAATAAAATATCCGTTTACATCCTGATTATATCTAGGTCTGTATCTGTATATGATATCATCGCTCTGTTTTGCCTTTTCATGATCAACATATATGGAACATCCTCTGGAACATCCGTCACAAATTGCTTCATCGGATTTTAAAAACCATACTCTTTTTTTAAATCTAAAGTCTTTATTTGTCAAGGCTCCTACGGGACACA
>CAYRRJ010000207.1:0-3500 GCA_964426645.1 uncultured Campylobacterales bacterium
TTACTTTGCAATAGATTTGCAAGTGCTATAATTTTACTCCAATATTCATCTATAAGTTTTGTACTATTTTTTTGTGCTTTATCAAGCCAATCTTTTAGATCAGATTCTATCTCTTTACTAAAGAGTTTCTCATTTTGAAGTGTAGAGAGATTTACATAGCCTGTTTTTTCTCCCATACCAAAAGTTGTTATGGCATAGTGGGCATATTTTGTCGCTATGTCAAGATCGTTTGTTGCTCCACTGTCTAAACCATCTTCCCCAAAGGCTTTGATCTGAGCTTGTCTACCTGCAAATGCTATGCAGAGTTTATTTTTTATATCTTGTTTTGTTAAGTTGGCATAATCACTCTCTTGAGTATATGCAACAAATCCCAAAGAGTTAGACCTTGGTGTAACGGTAATTTGTTCGATCTTCACTTCTGGCATTAAAAGTTTTGAGATGATGGCGTGTCCTGCTTCGTGAATTGCAGTTGATCTTATAAGTTTATCTATAGATGTATGGATAATTCTGGTTCCATATTTGATTATATTTATCTGCTCTATCAATATCTCTTGTGTTATAGCATCTAAATTATTACGAAAAACATATAAAGAACTCTCTCTTGATACTTTTTCTAAGTCTGCTCCAGTCATTCCTGCCGTGTAGGTTAAAATCTTCTCTTTATCAAATATACCTTTAGTCGGTTTTTTTAAGATTTTATCTATGAAAAACTCTCTTGCTTCCCTATCAAGTGTATCTATCTTTATATGAAGGTCAATTCTGCCTGAGCGGAGTAAGGCAGGATCTATCTTGTCTTTTAGATTTGTTGCCGCTATTATAAATACCTGATTATCTATATCATCGGAAAAACCATTAAGCTCTGTTAAAAACTGGTTTATACTTATATCTATATTTGTTCCATTTCTTGAGCCTATGGCGTCTATTTCATCTATAAATATAATACTAGGAGCATACTCTTTTGCTTTTTTAAATATACTTTTCATAAACTCAATATCAAGTATCTCACTACCTGTTGTCTCTATAAACGGTAAGTCTGCTTCATGTGCAAAAGCTTTTGCCAACATGGTCTTTCCTGTACCTGAAACACCATAAAGAAGGATCCCTTTTGGTATGCTTAGATCAAATTTTTTAAGTTTACCTGGATTTTTTAAGATATTTATCACTTCTCTTAGGCGGTTTTTTGCGATTTTATGACCCGCTATATCATGAAAATCTATCTCTGGTATCTCAAAGACTAATCCACCATCCCCAAAAAAATCTATACTGCGAAGCAGTTTTGTTCGTTTTATCTCTTTAAATTTTACAATGAGTGTGTTATTTATATATTTTATATCTATTTCATGAGTAAAAGTTTCATTTTTTCTAAAAAGTTCATGAATAAGTTTTCTTTTTGCATCAGTATCTAGCAAAAAAAGCTCTTTAGAGAGGAATTGTTTTGATTTGTCATCAAGTGAAAAAATGATTTTTTCCAAAGTTAAATCATTTTTTCGGATATAGTCGGTTACTATATCAAAAAGTACAAGAGGGAGCTTTGACTTTAGTTTTCTAATATCTATATTTGGTGCAAATGACAATACCAACAAAGAGATAACATAAGAAAAAGAGTCATAAGATACATCCAAACCAAATTCAGTTTCAAAACTTTTTTGAACTTTTGAAACTGTATTTTGAGCCACTTCAAGTAAAGCATCAAAAGGCAGTTTGTTAAAAAGAACTATTTGTCCCTGAGAAAGTCTTGATAGTAGTTCTGAAGAGAGAGCTTTTACCTTTAAACCATCTACTATCTTCTCCTCTCTGCTTATAGCTTCTAGTATAGTGCTTTGTGCCTGAAGAGGATTGTTTTTTAGCATCTCTACAAAATCTTGGTTATTGTAAAGTTCCGAACCTATGTTTGAAGTAAAGACAATGATACAACGACGAAAGTCTATCCTCTCACCCGTATATCCATCCTCTGCAAATCCTGATGAGAGCATCATCAAAAAATTTGACAATACTCCTGGATGTGCTTTTTCTATCTCATCAAAAACAAGTATAGATTTTGGATTTGTTTTGACAAATGAGGTAAGTTTTCCCTCTTGTGCATCTGTATATCCTTTTGTAAGTCCAAAAAGTCCAAAACCCTCATTTGCACTTGTATATAGTGTCATATCAAAGATTTTAAAACTTTCATAACCACCTAGATTTTTTGATATGAGGTAAGAAAGCATTGTTTTACCGGTAGCAGGAGGACCTAAAAAGAAAAATATTGCTCTTGGTGCTGAGGGTGAATTGTTGTAAAAAGACTCTACTATTTTATCGCAAAGAGCTTCTACGGCTTCATCTTGTCCAAATATTTGTGATTTTAGAGATTTTTCAAAGTGAGTGATAGCTTTTTTTAGGTATTTTAGCTTTTTTTGTTTTTCTATAAATAGTTTACAGACTTTCTTTTCTATAGGAAAACCTTGCATTTGTAAAAATTCTTTAAGTCTTTTTACTTCCAAAGAGAATAGCAGTTTTGGAGTTTTAGAGGCATCATCTATATCTTTTTGGCTTATCTTTGAGAGAAGGTTTACAGGTGGAGTTATTTGTAAGTAGTTACATATTATTTTTTTGGCTTTTTTATCTGTAAACTCCAAAGTTTCTAATGCTTTTTTGAGATGTTCTGGTGTGATGGTATCTTCATTGTTATGTAAAGCTATCGACTTTGCAGTTAAAAAAAAGGTTTTCATATTTAAATCCCATCTTCATCATCAACATTTTCATTACTTTTTTCTGAGTCTGAAAATAAATATTCTGTCATATCATTTTCTGGTATATCTCCTGTATCTAAAATATAACAAATACTATTTGTTCCATATTCTGAACTTATAATCATATGTTCAGCAATCCTTTTAAACTGTTTTTTACTCATGAGAGCATCTTCTAAAGGCAATTCATAGGCAAAGCGGATATCACCACTGTCTAAATCAACATCCCATGAACCAACACTTGTGTTGTAGTTTAATTTTAGTATATATTTAATAAGAGGTATAAGATGTTTTTGATTTTTTATGTTGATATTTTCTCCATTGTCATCCGTTATCTGAACCTGCCAATCAAAAAGAGAAACCTCTTCTATCGCTCTTATATAATGAGCCTGTCTATACTTGTCTTTCCCATAAGAAAAGTAGATCAAAGGGTACTGAGTATCATGGAAAAACTGTAAATCCATATCTTTGAGCCATTTTGAGATTTGTTGTGTATTTAGTGTCATTTTGAGTTTCCTTATTAGTAACTAATCTAGAAGTTTGTGCCTATATATAATATTGTTCACAACATAATTATAATTTTCAATAACTTGCAAAGAGCATATTTTTTGCTCTTTTAACTCTTTTACCAATTTGGCAAGTTTTTGTGCTGTTTTTGAGGCTTCCTTTCTTGTTTCTGCTAAAAGGATAGTTTGTGTCAATACAATTAGTAATGCCATATAAGATGACGCTAAGCTATTTCTATTAAAATCTATATTTGGATCTTTATCTAAC
>CAYRRJ010000208.1:0-3483 GCA_964426645.1 uncultured Campylobacterales bacterium
TATTTTGGCAGCAGTAGCAATTCCTAGACTTGCAGCTACAAGAGACGATGCACAAATCTCTAAAGCACTCTCCGAAGTAAGTACGGTTGTGAGTGATTTTGGAGCTTACTATACTTCTCAGGGAAGATGGAGTGCAACAACAAGTGATATGACAAATGTGACAGATGTAAATACATCTCATGCCAATATTACTGATGGAGCTATATTTACATATTATACTCCTGATAATTCAGGTGACCCAGAGCCGTGTGTTAGTATAACTGTAACTCCGGATGGTAATTTAACAGTTGCAGATTCCAACTTAACAACAACTGCGAATGCCGGTAATATATGTGCGGGGTTAAGAGGTTCAGGTGCATATGGTGATTTAACAGCAAATACTAAAAGATTTGGCGGAAATAGAGTAAATTTCTAAAAAATAAAAATATTGTGGGTACTTTTGTACCCACATCTTATTACAACGGAGTCTTCTTTGAAATCCACCAAATCCGCATTTTCCATGATTGAACTTGTTTTTGTTATCGTAGTTATCGGTATTCTCTCTGCTATAGCACTACCGAGATTTGCAGCTACCAGAACAGATGCTGTGATAGCAAAGGGAAGAAGTCAGATAGCCTCTATAAGAAGTGGGATTTCTATGCAAAAATCAAGAAATATGCTTCAAGGAGATAGACAGACCAACAGTTACTATCCTGATAATCTTGACAATGCTGCTTATAATACTGACGGAGAAAATCTTTTTTATTTCAGTGACGGAAATGAGAGCAATATACTGGAGTATCCTATAGTTTCTTTACAGGACAGAGACGGACACTGGGTGAAAACAGCAGCCAATGAATATGCCTTTTTCATAACTACTGACAGAAATGTAACTTTTGACTATAACTCTACAACAGGCAGGTTTGCCTGCAGTGACAGTGCAGATTGTAGAGCCTTGACACAGTAGTGATATACTATCAGGTAGCTATACTAAACTCTCCTTTACCTCCTCTTACTTATAAAAGTAACTGTTTTCTTGAGATTGGTTCTAAAGTTGAGATAACTTTACAAAAAAGAGCAGTCTTTGGAGTTGTTTTAGGTGAAACCAAAGAGCCTGATTTCAAATGTGAAGAGATACTTACATGTAAGGATGAGTACTACTCTTTAAAGTTTTTAAATTTGGCCAAATTTATCTCAAACTATTATGTCTGCTCTTTGGGAGATGCTTTATCGTTGTTTCAGCCATACTCCAAAGAGAAAGAAGCATTTGTCCATGATTCTAAAAGTATATCCGTAGATATTACACTCTCTACATCACAGAAAGAAGCACTCTCCTTTTTAGAAGAGAGAAAAGCTTCCTTACTTTTTGGAGATACGGGAAGCGGAAAAAGTGAAATATATATGAAACTTTTTGAGCAGATGATAAAACAGAATAAAAGTTCTATTTTCTTGCTTCCTGAGATAGGTTTGACTCCTCAGATGAAAAAAAGACTAAAAGCTTGTTTTGGAGATTTGGTTGCTATTTGGCACTCCAGGATTACAAAAAAATCAAAAGATAAAATTTTAAAAGATATAAGAGACGGAGTTGTTAAAATAGTGGCAGGTACTAGATCTGCTCTTTTCTTGCCTGTGCAAAATCTTGGATTGATAGTAGTTGATGAAGAGCATGATGAGAGTTATAAGTCTAACCAAAGACCAAGATACAATGCCAGAGATTTGGCTCTTTTTTATGGTAAAAGTACAGGTGTCAAGGTTGTTTTGGGAAGTGCAACACCAAGTATAAACAGCTTTTACAAGCTTCCGTATTTCAGACTTAGAGGGACATTTTACGGTACAAAAAACAGAGTTATATATGAAGATATAAGTGAAGAGATATCTCCTCTTCTTTTGAATTTGATAGGTGCTACTTTGGAGAGAAAAAAACAGGCTGTTATATTTTTGCCGACACGAGCAAATTTCAAATACCTTACATGTAAAGAGTGTGGAGTCAAGATAGAGTGTCCGTATTGCAGTGTTGGTATGAGTCTTCATCTTGATAAAAATGCTCTTGTTTGTCACTACTGTAACTTTACACAAGCTATACCAAAAGAGTGCCCGGAGTGTAAATGCAGTGAAATTATCTCAACCAGAATAGGTACACAGGAGGTTGTAAATCTTCTAAGTGGATATTTTTCCCAGGCTGTTGTCAGAAAATTTGACAAAGATGAGATAAAAACCCAAAAGATTTTAAATAAAACTCTGAAAGATTTTAACGATAAAAAAATTGATATACTGGTTGGTACCCAAATGCTTTCAAAAGGGCATGATTATCACGGTGTCTCTTTGGCTGTTGTTTTGGGAATAGATTCTATTTTGAGTATGAGTGATTTCAGATCTCGTGAAAAGAGCCTCTCCCTTGTTAGACAGATTGCCGGAAGAAGTGGCAGAAGCGAAGATGGAGTAGTTTATATAGGAAGTAAAAACTGGGAATTTTTTAAAGTTTATATGGATGATTATGAAAAGTTTTTAAAAGATGAGTTAGAGTACAGAAAAGAACTTTATCCACCTTTTAAGTCACTTTTGAGGATACTTTCAAGCTCCAAAAGCGATAAAACAGCGAGAGAAAAAATGGAAAAGATAGCAGATATGGCAAAAAATTTTGATAATGTGGAAGTAGTGGGATATGGAAAATCCGGTATAAAGAAGATTGCAAACAGATACAGATATGAGCTTTTGGCAAGAAGTGAATCCAAAAAGGCACTTTTGAGATTTGCCCATAAAGCAAAGGAGTTTCAAGTAGAGATAGATATGGACCCTCTCTCTTTTTCCTGATTGTTGATATGCAACATAAGTTCTTAATCTACTTTTTTGTATAATTTTAAAAAATCAAAAGATGACAGAATGATTAAAAGATATAAAACAAAAAAGATATATGTAGGTGATGTGGCTGTTGGTGGAGATGCACCTATAAGTGTGCAGTCTATGACTTATTCAAAAACCAGAGATGTTGAAGCTACTGTTGAACAGATAAAAAGACTCCATTTTGCAGGTTGTGATATTGTAAGGGTTGCAGTTCCGGATTATGAAGATGCAAGAGCCCTCAAAGAGATAAAGTCTCAGATTTCCCTTCCTTTGGTAGCAGATATTCATTTTAATTATCGTTTGGCTTTGATAGCTGCTGAAGTTGTTGATTGTATAAGAATAAATCCCGGAAACATCGGAGAGAAGAGCAGAGTCAAAGAGGTTGTTAAAGCTTGTAAAGAGAAAAATATTCCTATTCGTATAGGTGTAAACAGCGGTTCTTTGGAAGAACAGTTTGACAGAAAATACGGTGCTACTCCAAAAGGTATGGTTGAATCGGCTCTGTATAATATAAAATTTTTGGAAGATTTGGGCTTTAGTGATATTAAAATTTCTCTAAAAGCCAGTGATGTTCAAAGAACGGTAGAAGCTTACAGGATGCTTAGACCACTGGTTGATTACCCTTTCCATTTGGGGGTGACTGAGGCCGGTACACTTTTTCAC
>CAYRRJ010000209.1:0-3471 GCA_964426645.1 uncultured Campylobacterales bacterium
TGTACCTCCTGTATATTCACATTGCAGGTTATCCTGCAAATCAAGTGCTTCAAAAGGATCATCCGTGAAATTTGCCGGAAGCTGTGAAGAGTTGGTATAGTAGATATTCTCTCCTTCTCCCGCCTGGATGATATCCGGATATCTCTTTTTGTCCTCTTTTGCAAACCTGTAGGTAGTTCCTTCAGCTGGTGTTGCTTCAAGATTATATAGATTTCCGGTCTCTTCTTGAAACTCTACCATCTTATCTCTCATGAACTCTAAAATATCTTCAGCAAATTTCATACCATAATCATCGGCAATATTATGAGAATCATTAGTGAAGTTTCTTATCATCTCGTTTATACCGTTTACACCTATGGTTGAAAAGTGGTTGTTAAATCCTGGGAGATATCTTGCCGTGTATGGGTATAAACCTCTGTCATACATCTCTTGTACAAAAACTCTTTTTTTCTCAAGAGTTGATTTTGCAAGTTCCATCAGATGTTCCAACTCCTTAAAGAGTTTGTCCCTGTCTCCTTTGTGAAGATATCCGAGTCTGGCCATATTTATAGTGACTACTCCGATACTTCCTGTCATCTCTGCACTTCCAAAGAGTCCGCCACCTCTTTTTAGAAGTTCCCTCAAGTCTAACTGAAGTCGGCAACACATACTTCTTACATGACCCGGTTTGTAGGCTTTAGGGTTTTCTACCAGATTTCCGTTTTCATCTCTGATGTATTGACTTCCTATGAAGTTTTGGAAGTATGAAGAGCCTATTTTTGCAGTATTTTCAAACAAAATATCCGTATTTTCCCCATACCAGTCAAAATCTTCGGTGATATTTACAGTAGGAATTGGAAACGTAAAAGGCTGCCCTGTTTTGTCACCTTCTGTCATAACTTCATAGTATGCTTTATTTATGAGATTCATCTCTTTTTGAAAATGTTTATATGTTAAGTCTTCCAGTTTTTTTACACCTCTTTTTTTGGCTTCCTCTTCCAACTCTTTATCGTCTAAATTTTTAAAAAGGTGTAAATCTTCACAAGTCGGGGTCTGGTCTTTTAAATCTTCAGGTACTGTCCAGTCAATGGTAATATTTGTAAAAGGACTCTGTCCCCAACGAGCAGGTACATTTAAGTTATAAACAAAGCTTACTATCGCTTTTTTGATTTCGTTATACGGTAGTTTATCTTTAAAAACATAAGGTGCCAAGTATGTATCAAAAGAGCTAAAAGCTTGAGCTCCCGCCCACTCACTCTGTAATATCCCCAAAAAGTTAGCCATCTGTCCCAAAGCTTCTCTGAAGTGTTTGGGAGGTCGTGATTCTACTCTTCCTCTAACGCCGTTAAAACCCTCATTTAGTAAAGCTCTTAAACTCCAACCTGCACAATAAGCAGTTAGGCAGTCAAGGTCGTGTATATGATAATCACCGTTTCTGTGGGCAAAGCCCTCCTCTTTTGAGTAGATTTTGTCAAGCCAGTAGTTTGCTATTATTTTACCTGCTGTATTATTTACAAGTCCCGCATTTGAATAACCTGTGTTTGAATTGGCTTTTATTCTCCAGTCACTTTTGTTTATATACTCTTCTATGGTTTGGGTGGAATTTACAAAAGTTGTATCTTCGTTAAGTCCTGCTATATGCTCTCTTTGCATTTTGTGAGTATGACGGTAAATCATAAAAGAGCGCATAACATCAAAGTATCTGGCTTTGTAAAGTTCCATCTCTATAATATCTTGTATATCTTCAACAGCTGCAACTCTTTTTTTCTCAATTTTTCTGATTACATTGTTATAAACATTTTCGTCAAAAGTTACATTTTCACTTTCAAAAGCCTTTTTTATGGCATCTTTGATTTTATACGGTTGAAACTCTACAGTAGTACCGTCTCTTTTTAGAATTTTCTCTATCATGATTTTCCTATATGAGGATGTCTTGGGATAATTTTTTGGATTATATAATACAAAAGTTAAGCCTAAACTTAAAAATTACATTGTAACACATATGTCACAAATGTAAAAATTGATAAAATTATTAAATTTGCTTAACTTGTATAAATCCATAAATATAGATAAATAGTATATATTTATGAGATAAAAACTTAAGAAAAAATATTAATATTATATTTTAATTATAACTCTTCCTCTTGTCTCTCCTTTTAACATATCGTCAAGTAGTCTGGGTAGCAAATCGAAACTTTTTTCATCAATTAAATCGCTTATATCCATTTTCCATTCATTTGCAAGTTTTTGCCAAAGTTCCACTCTATTTTTGTATGGATATTGTGCAGAGTCCACTCCTAAAAGATTTATACCCCTTAAAATAAAAGGAAAAACAGTTGTATCTAGTCTATAAGAATCTACTAATCCGCAAATAGCCATACTTCCCTCTTTTTTTATCTGCTTTAGGAGTTCTTGTGCAATTTTTCCGCCCACTACATCGAAGACAGCATCAAATTTTGGTTTAAGAAGAGGCTTGTTTTCGTCCGTTTCGATTTCGCTTATGACTTCTGTTGCTCCAATAGTTTTTAAAAATTCATAATTATCTTTACTTCTGCTAAATGCCGTGACTTCAAATCCGAGATGAGAAAGGAGCTTTACACTAAAACTTCCAACTCCCCCGCTTGCACCTGTTACTAGAATTTTTTCAATTGGCTGTAAGGAGTTTTTTATTAGTTTTTCTACTCCAATTGCTGAAGTCAAACCTGCCGTACCTATAGCTATCGCCTCTTTTTGGGAGAGATTTTTAGGGAGAGGTATCACCCACTCTTTTGGTACGCTTATGTACTCACTAAAACTTCCCGGAGTATTCATTCCCAAATCGTAGCTTGTTACTATTACTTTGTCGCCCTCTTTGAAATCTTTGCTATTGCTTCTCTTTACAACTCCAGCTGCATCAATTCCCGGCGTATGAGGATAATTTCTGGTGACTCCCTTGTTGCCGTTGGCACTTAGGGCATCTTTATAGTTTAAGGCGCTGTAGCTTACTTTTATAAGTATATCATTTTTGTCCAAATCCTCCAAGGGCAACTCTTTTAAACTCTTTATAAACTTTTTATCAATCTCCTCAACCACAAGCGCTTTGTATGTCATCTCTCCTCCTTTAGTCGATTTATTTAACTGATGTTACGCATCATATGGTGTGTAACATCAGTTAAATAAGTGTAGCACATAAAGTTTAAATAATGAGTAAAAACTACTTGATAAGATTTTGATTTGTGATTTATTGGAATTTATCTTTTAGTTTTTGAAAATATTATGATAAAATATTAAATTATTGATATAATTTAATATGAAAATAGTGGTTTTGTGTCTTTAACAGCTAAAAGAAGCTTCGTGCTTTTATTGAAAATAGTTGCCCTGGGGAGGGATATATCTTAATATAGGAGGTTGTTGTGGCGGAGAAAAAATCGATGGCATTGACGATGAAAGTCTTAATTGGTATGGCTTTCGGTATAGTTGTTGGTTTAGGTATAAACCTAATGGGATTAAATG
>CAYRRJ010000210.1:0-3439 GCA_964426645.1 uncultured Campylobacterales bacterium
CTTCCGATCTATATCAAAGAAAAATCAAACATTGCATAAAAAAATAGAAAAATATATTGAAAAAATTTTAATAGTAGCTATATTATCAATCCTATTTATCTCAATATTTTCCATAGCAATTTCAAGAGAGATAAATAAAACATTTCTTAACTATAAAGATAGAGTAAGGAAAAAAGAACAAGATTTAAAAGATCTAAATAGCTCTCTTTATACTAAAATACAACAAGCTCTCAAAGAGGCAAAAGAGAAAGATAGAGCTATGCTACACCAATCAAGACTTGCAAGGATGGGAGAGATGCTAAGTATGATCTCTCACCAATGGAGGCAACCTCTTAATCAATTAAACAGTATCATGATGGAACTTGAAACAAGAGTTATATTTAAAAAAGCCACAGAGAGTTTTCTTCTTTCTTGTGTTAAAGAAGCAACAAAAACTATTCAATTTATGTCAAAGAGTATGGGAGATTTTAAAAATTTTTATAAACCCCAAAAAGAAAAAGAGGATTTTTATCTTTCTGTTGCATGCAAGGATGCGATTTCTCTCATAAAAGAGTCTCTGCATAGTGCACAAGTTAAATTGGATTTTAGAGTAAAACAAGATATAAAAATCAATGGCTACAAAAGAGAGTATTCACAGGTAATTTTAAATATTCTTTTAAATGCACGAGATGCCTTAGTCTCAAATAATATTAAAAACAGACATATAAGTTTAATAGTTGACTCAAAAGACGGTTTGTCAAAAGTAACTATACAAGATAATGCCGGAGGTATAAAAGAAGATATAATAGACCTGATATTTGAACCGTACTTTTCTACTAAAAAGATACAAGGAACAGGATTAGGCCTTTATATGTCAAAAATGATTATAGAAAAGAATATGCAAGGAAAAATAAGTGTAAAAAATTATGGTGATGGAGCACTGTTTGAAATCCTGCTTTAGTGTTAAAAAAGGTGATAAGAGATGTTGGAATTAGAGAAAAAGCTGAAAAACTTTACGGTTTTGGTAGTTGAAGATGATGATAATGTCAGAGAGAGATTAAAAAATATTTTGGGTTTTTATTTTAAAGAGGTTTTTGAAGCGAATGATGGAGAAATGGCTTATAGAGCCTTTTTGTCCAAAAAACCAAATCTTATAATTTCTGATATTGTTATGGAATATGCTGATGGTATATATCTTGTCAAAAAGATAAGGCAGGCCAATTTATCCGTTCCTATAATTATATTAAGTGCTTATCCCAAAGAGGAGTATTTACTAAAATTAATTAACCTAAAAATTGATCAATATCTTTTAAAACCAACTACAAACCAGGAATTATTTGAAGCTATAAGCAATGTATTGTGCAATGAGAACAATACTATTATAGAACTTTCAAAAAATATTTTTTTAGATACCAATAACAATCAAATAATCTTTGGTGATATTAAAATTGATTTAAGGAAAAAAGAGAAGGACTTTTTAGAACTTCTATGTAGAAACAGAAATAAAATCACAAAGTATTATCTAATCCAAGATTATGTCTGGATAGATAAATATATGTCACAAAATGCTCTAAAAACCTTTGTAAAAGAGCTGAGAAAAAAGCTTCCTGTAAATATTATTGAAAATGTCAAACAAGAAGGGTATAGACTCATATAGTTTTTATGAGTCTATACATAATCTACCAAATATAGTGATATTTGTGGAAAAAGAGCCAATAAAAATGCCATAAAAAGCATAATTATTACAAAAGGCAAACTTCCTCTCATAACTTCAACTATTGTTCCTTGATTTCTAATTCCTTGAACAACATACAAGTTTAATCCAACAGGAGGTGTTATCAAAGCCATCTCTATAAGTATAATGAGATAAATTCCAAACCATACAGGACTAAAACCCAAAGTTACCATAATAGGTGCTATTATAGGAATAGTAATTACCATCAATGAAAGAGTCTCTATAAACATTCCAAGTACCAGATATAAAAGTGTAACCATAGCAAGCATAGAATATTTTGAAATTGACAAACTCTCTATAAAATCTGACAAATCATCGGTCAAACCTATAGAAACTAACACAAAATTCAAAAAATTTGCAGCTATGATTATAAACATAATCATTCCAGTCGTTCTAACTGTACCTCTTATAGATTTTTTTATGACATCAAAACTTAACAAACCTTTAAAGTATGTAATAACCAAGGTTGTTATGACACCAAGTGCAGCACTCTCCGTAGGTGTTGCAAAGCCTGTATAAATTGAACCCATTATCAAAACAAATAAAATTATAATAGGGATTAAATCTTTTAATGCAACAAACCTCTCCTTCCAGGTTACAGGTTCTTCCTCTTTTCTCTTCTCTTTTTTAATAATAGAGTAAATTAGGATGAAAAGCATAAACAATGAAGCCATTAAGATACCAGGAACCATACCTGCTACAAATAGTTTTGGTATGGAGGTATTGGTTAAAAAGCCATATACTATCAGATTAATGGATGGTGGTATAAGAATTCCTAATGTTCCTCCTGCTGCTATCGTTCCTGCAAAAAGTCCCTGTTTATATCCGTATTTATCACATTGTGGCATTGCAACAGTTGTTATAGTAGCTGCAGTTGCTACAGACGAACCTGAGATTGAGGAAAAAAGAGCAGAAGAGGCTATATTTGCATGTAACAATCCACCCGGTAGCCAAGAAAGCCACTTATGAAGTGAAAAATATATACTTTTTGCTATCCCTGAATGCAATAAAATCTCTCCCAAAAGTACAAAAAACGGAATAGAGAGTAAAAGAAAATCCGTACTTACACTCCAAGTTATTTCACCAAGTGAACCAAATATAGGATAATCAGAAAAGAAGTAACCTACAACTATTCCAACTCCTGCTATAGAAGATGCAACAGGAACTGAAAGGAAAAGTAATAATAGAAGTAAAATTACACATATAAAAATCAGATACATATTTCATCCTTACCAACATTTGAGTAGCCATTATCTCTATTTTGTATAAGTGACTTTACAGCAAGAAACAAAAGAACCAAAATTACAATTAGGAAAAACACCAATCCAAAAAACCATATACTTTGAGGTATCCAAAGAGATGTACCTAGTGGTGTATTTGCAGTTGAATTTTTTATGATAGAAGTATAAAAAACATTAAATGCCGAATAAGTCAACAGAGTTACAAACATCAATGTAAATACCATTGCAATAACATCTAGAAGATGTTGCAATTTTTTAGATACTCTTGTATATAAAATATCTATTCTTATGTGCATTTTTTTAAAAAGAACATAAGCCAAAGACCAAGATGTACAAATACCTAATATATACCCTGATATTTCATCAGTTCCTCCAAATGATATAAGAAAAAATTTTCTTAAAACTACCTCTGTGCCTATTAAAAACACAGAGGTAAAAAGCAAAATTCCACATATATATATAAAGAATTCAGAGGCTTTTTTAA
>CAYRRJ010000211.1:0-3425 GCA_964426645.1 uncultured Campylobacterales bacterium
TCCCCATAGCTAAAGCAAGGGGATTCTAAAATCCCTATGCAATAGGTGGATGGATAGGCTACCGAAGTAGCTCTTACAACTTCTCCTACTAGAGGTAAAAAAATAGATGAATTTGAACCAAGTTTTAAAGAGTTTTGCTTACTTGATAGACTTGAGCTCTTGTTTGGTGCAAGTGCCACAATAGACAAGAGTCGTTTGGCCGGCAAGCCGTATTTAGACAACGTATTGACTATTGATAGAAAAGATAGTTTTTTACGAGGTTGGATATTGCAATTTGATTTCTAGTGCAGCCAAAAATTTTAGAGATTAAGATTTTGGCTGCACGCAAGACATAATATCAACCAACAGGATTGACATATTTCGTGACGCCCTGCTTCATCTCGTTTCCACCCTCTTTCATTATGTTCATTGCTGAGTCAATGCCGACAAGCTTTGTAAACCAATCCCTAAAGTTAAAAATCATAATTGTTGCAACAACCATGACAGAGAAATAAATAAATACTGAGCTGATACCATCGATCATGCTTATCTTTAGGATTTTTTGTATAACACTTCCAAATGCGGAGTCAGAAGACTCATATAAATCTTTCGAGCCTGTATTTAATAATTCTATAAAGAGATGAATAAGCCCCAAAAAGAATGATCTTAAAAACTCACTTACAACTATAATCAGATATGTTGTTATTGTTATAAGCATTGGAGTCATAGCCAATATTCCCAAATTCTGGAAATATGTCCCTACAAAGTTTTTTGACTGTCCATTATTCATTATTGCATAAAATATTCCGATTGCAGGAGCAACAAAATAAAAAAACAATATTTCAAGCATAAAGAGCGTTATTTTAATTGCTAAAAATACAGCAATAATTGCGATTGAAATTCCCTCTATTACCATTTTTATCACAACAATAGCCAGCAGCAAACTAAAGACGCTTATGAGCATTGCCACAAGTGCAGATTTTTTCGGATCTGGCTTTATCATGTCTGATGCTACTGAGATTAACTTCCCATATCCGGGAATACGGCTTGTTATTTTTGAAACCATTCCGCTAACCATTCCTATGGTTTTTGATAGTATGCCCATGCCGGTTTCCCCATCTTTATCTACCAATGCATTGTATATTTGAACGTTACCTACATACATGCTCATTAAGCTCTCTTTTGTGTTTTTGTATATACCTTCAAAACCTGGAACAACAAACCAAAAAGAGCTAGTAATCATAAAGCCTACACCAGAAGCTACCTTGTCTGTCATCCACTCACCAGCTCTTGTTATTGCCCCTTTTTCTTCATCATTGTCATTATAGTTTTTGACTGCATTTTTAAATACATTAGAATTTTTGTTCTCATTGGCAATTTTCTCGTTATATGCAAAATAGTCTGCGTTTTTAAAAAAGAAGTAACTGATCGGCACTATTGGAGAATCCACCCATCCAAATTGGTTCTGAGTATAAACCATCGTATTGATATATCGCTGGAAATCTTTTCTTGCATCTGAATCTTGATTGAACAGTGTTTTTGTTGTCTCTATATTTATTCTAGCTGTATCGATTTTTGCAACAATGCTGTTTGTTGCATTTTGAATTTCTTGCTCCATTTTTGCGCAAGCTTTAAAATCGAGTCTATCTGCATTGATTCCATATCTTTTTTTAAGAATTTCATCATCATCACTACCCCAGAGAGAGTTCTTTTTTGTTGTCTGTTTGCTTAACAGCATCGTTCCTTCTACTGTCTTATAATAATCGCGACACACACTGTTGTAGAAATTCACTTGAGCACCGAGCCTCATCTTTCTGTTTGCAACACTTCGGAGATCAGAACTTGCTGCAAGGTAAAAATCATCGAGATTATTCATCATTCCCTGCTTGTAAGAAACCAAAGTCAAGTATGCGTGCATGCCATAGTCTCCAACCAGATTTCCAAAATAATTTCCTTGCTGCACAAAATATCTCAAAAATTCTTGTGCTGGCGTACTCCAATTCGTCTCTTTGTCTGCTTGTGAATTTATCTTGCTGTCATAAATGGCCGATTTTAAATTTCCATCAATTTTTCCATCATTGATAATTGGGGCAACAAAAAATATAATTGCAACTCCTGCACCCATTATCCACGATGTCATATTTACATTAAAATCGTCTTTGTCTGATGTTGTCGTCATTAGTTTTTTAAACATATAATATCCAACAGACCAAAACATCCCCATTCCAAGAACAAGAGAAACAACATTCATATATGCTTGCTTGAAAGATATCCCAAGATATGTCAAATATCCCAAAACCTGCTTATCCATAAAAGAAAGAACATCTAGCTGCTCTGTTTTTCCTGCGTCGAAAGGCTTAATTCCTGTTGAGTCATTAAACATCTTGCTACTAAAAAGCCCTATGAGATTTGTTTCTGTTGGTGTTAGTTGTGTTGCTTTTAGTTCTGAGTTGAGCTCAAGTTCACCATTGGAGTTTATATACCCATCAATGAAAAATTCTGGATCCAATGTAAAAACACCAGAGATAATAGCTCCCAATGTTTTTTCTGTGTGCGTGTGCGAGTCAATTCTTGGAAACGTTATTTCTTTTGTTTTTTTTCTTTGTTTTTCTTTTATGAAATCAATGAGATCAAGATAGACATTATGAGTGTTGAATTTTTCTCTAAAATCTGTGCTTCCAACAAAATGATCTGACTGCATGCCTTCTTTGTTAAAAACAGTATTTGCGAACTTATGAATATATTCATTTATCTTTGTGTCTCTCACGTCTGCGTTGATTTTTGAAACATCTGATAATTCTTCGAAATCATCAACACATTTTATTTTTTTTTCGTAGGCCTGCTTATCTTTTGTTGAATTAGCATACCTGCAAGTGTAGGTTCCACTAAGATAGTCCACATTGCTAATTGTTGTTTGACCGCCCTCCTCTATCGGTGGGCATGATATCTCTTCAAATTTGCTTCCATATCCGCACTGATCCGCAAATAATTGCACCGATAAGGCCAAAGTGAAAAGAAGCAACAATTTTTTCATTATTTTTTATCCACTCTCTGTTTTATTTTTGTCTGTTTTGGCTCTTCAAAAGTTCCATCAAGAGTAAAGCGAGGCTCTTTTACGGAAAGTGTTCCGTCTTTTGTCTCTGTTCTAAAACCAACAACCTTGCCATCTTCTGACAGTTGCAGGTCAACAAACAGGATGCTGTCTTTATATATTTTGAAAGTATATGGAAGGTCATTGATTACAGACTCTCCTATTACTTTTGAAAGTGCGGAGACCAATTGAATCGTTCCAGATACAAGATAGTTGTCAAGAGGTATCTCTTTTGAATTTGTTGCCGAAACTGTTGTCGTTCCGCCTGTTGTTGCAATAGTGTTCATTTGCGTTTCTGTTGCAGCTTGCTGTTTCATTGCCAGATAGTTTTGAGCCTCTTTTGCTGCATGATACT
>CAYRRJ010000212.1:0-3422 GCA_964426645.1 uncultured Campylobacterales bacterium
GGACATCTGGTCAAAGAGATAGATGCTCTTGGCGGACAGATGGGAATAACAACCGACAAAACAGGAATCCAGTTTAGAATTCTAAACCAGTCAAAAGGTCCTGCTGTCAGGGGAAGCAGAGCCCAGATAGATATGGACAGATACAGAATCTTTATGAGAAATATCATCCTTAACACAGATAACTTACATGTAAAACAGGAAATTGCCGAAGAGATTATCACAAAAAATGCTAAGGTTACAGGTATTAAAACACATCTTGGCAATATATATCATGCCCAAAAAATCATCATTACCGCCGGAACTTTTCTAAAAGGACTCATTCATATAGGTGAACACAAACAAGAAGCAGGAAGAGTAGGAGAATTCCCATCCAATGCCCTTTCCGACTCTTTAAAAAATTTGGGATTTAACATAGGAAGACTCAAAACAGGAACTTGTCCCAGAATAGATGCAAAAAGTATAGACTTTTCAAAAATGGAGATACAAGGAGGAGATGAGAATCCAAAACCATTTAGTTTCAGAACAGATAAAGAGAACTTTAATCCAACTCAACTTCCTTGCTACATAACATACACAAACGAAACAACACACAATATAATAGAGAGTAATTTTCACAGAGCTCCTCTCTTCACAGGACAGATTGAAGGAATTGGCCCAAGATACTGCCCAAGTATAGAAGACAAGATAAACAGATTCAGAGACAAAGAGAGACATCACCTTTTTGTAGAACCCCAAACTCTTGAAGCTACAGAATACTATATAAACGGACTTACAACTTCTTTGCCACCTGATACACAGTTGAACATGCTTCACTCTATTAAAGGTATGGAAAATGCCAAAATTGTGAGATATGGCTACGCTATAGAGTATGATTATATAGACCCTACAGAGCTTAAACACTCTTTGGAAACAAAAAAGGTTGAAGGACTCTACTGTGCAGGTCAAATCAATGGAACTACCGGTTATGAAGAAGCTGCAGCCCAAGGACTGATGGCGGGAATAAATGCATATTTAAGTACAGAAGACAAAGAGCCCTTGATATTTAGAAGAGACGAAGCATACATCGGAGTTTTGATAGATGATTTGGTTACAAAAGGAACAAATGAGCCATATCGTATGTTCACTTCCAGAGCCGAATACAGACTTCTTCTAAGAGAAGACAATGCCGACCTTAGACTCTCTCATTACGGCTATAAACTGGGACTGTTGGATGAAAAAAGTTATAATAAAGTTGTAAAAAAGGAGTTGGAATTAAAAGAGGGATTGGAGTATCTTGAAAACACAACCCTGACACCTTCCAAAGAAAATATAGCTTTTTTGGAAAAGCTTAATGAAGATAAAATAACCGATAAGGTAACTTTGCAAAAAATAGTAGCCAGAAAAAGTTTTGATACTGAAAAATTAAAAAAACTCTCACCTATATATGAAAATTTCAGCGAAGAAGCAAACGAACAAATTCTAGTAGAAGCAAAATATAAAAACTATATCCAAAAACAAAAAGAACAAATTGATAAAATGAAAGAGATGATGAATGTAAAAATCCCACCTATGATGGATTTTAGCTCTATTTCAGGACTTAGCAATGAAGTAGTGGAAAAATTACAAAAATTCAACCCGCCAACTCTTTTTGCGGCAAGTGAAATCAGCGGAATAACTCCTGCTGCTATAGACATACTGCATATCTATGTAAAAATGTACGGGAAAAGCAGATAGTAATCTATATCTAGTTTTAATATAAAAAGTGTACATGATTTTAACTTATCTATTTAAAAATGATAGTAAAATTCGCACCTTTTCCTTTATTTGAAACTTTTAAAACTCCATCCATATGCTCTTCTATTATTAACTTTGACATATATAATCCAAGTCCTGTACCATTTTTCTCATCTTTAGTAGAAAAATAAGGATCGAAAATCTTATCTATAATATTAGATGGAATTCCTCCGGCATTATCACCAATGGTTAAAAAAATACCTCGTTCATCTTTTCTCAACTCTATAATAATTTTTCCATCTTTTATATTTTTTTCCAATATGGCATCTTTAGCATTATTTATGATATTTAAAACAACTTGTCCAAATTCATTTGGATATCCTAATATTTTAAGATTATCATGATGTATAAATTCGACTTTTATATTTGATTCTTTAAGTGGTATATCAATCATATGTAATATATTTAAAATAATCTCATTCAATATAAATTCTGTCTTCTGTTTTTCAGGCTTAAAAAAATTTCTAAAATCATCTATTGTCTGGGACATATTTTGTATAAGGTTTTTTGAGCTTTTATCAAAGTATTCTATATATTCATCATCAATCTTTCCTATTTTATATTTTAAAATTAAAGATTGTATCAAAGTTGAAAGCGTGTTTAAGGGCTGTCTCCATTGATGAGCTATCATACTTATCATTTCTCCCATCTGAGCAAGTTTGCTTTGTTGCAACATAAAAAGTTGTTGTTGCTTATTTTTCTCAACCTCTTTTTTTACTCTTTTGTTCAAAATAAAATTTACATAACTTATAATTAAAAGTAAAAGTACAACTACAGATAAGATAATCCATAAATATTTATAATAATTATTCTCTTTAAATTTGACAACTATCCATTTTCCAAATATATCTAATTTATCCCTTTCAGTTATATCATCAATTGCTTTATTAAAGATAGGAACCAACTCTCCTAGATTCTTATTTATCAAAACAGATAGTTTTACATTACTATTTAAATAGCCGGAAATCTCTATATTTGAGAAGAGGTTTTGCTGTATAACATAAGCAATATTCGGCATTACACTTACATAAGCTATAATATTTTTTGACAAAACAGCTTTTAAACCCTCTTTTGTAGTTTCATACTCTACCAAATTTATATTTTTATATTTATCTTTTAGTATCTCTACAGCAGGAGAATTTTTCAAAACACCAACTTTGTGATCTTTTACCAACAGATATGAAAAATCACTTACCCACGGTGTATCATTGTGTGTTACATATGCCCTTGGTGATATAAAATATGGTTTTGTAGCTAAAAACAGCTTTTTTCTCTCTTTTGTAGCTACATCGGCCATTATAAGATCACAAACTCCATTTTTTAAAAATACCATACTCTGTTTAAAGTTTTTTGTAGGTTGTAGCTGAAACTCTATTCCCAATTTTTTAGAGAATAGTTTTGCATAATCTGATATTATACCGATATACCTTCCATCTTTGTCTATTTTTTCAAAAGGCATCCAATCTGGATCTACACATATATTAAGAACTTTTTTTTGATTTAAAAACTCTTTTTCACCTTCGGTGAGCACAAACTCTCTAGAAAATAAATCAGTCAATAAAACAATTATATATATAAACAATACTTTTTTCATAATTGTGGATTATATCAATTTATTATATAAAATTTGCTTTCATTTAGAAATTTTT
>CAYRRJ010000213.1:0-3416 GCA_964426645.1 uncultured Campylobacterales bacterium
AAGTGGCTAAGGCAGGAGCCTGCAAAGCTCTGATCCCCGGTTCGAATCCGGGTGTCGCCTCCAAGTTTTCATTGTCGGGAGATGGCAGAGCTGGTCGAATGCGGCGGTCTTGAAAACCGTTGAGGGTAACACCTCCGGGGGTTCGAATCCCTCTCTCCCGGCCATTACTTCTAAAAGCCCTAAAATAGGGTTTAAATTAATTTATTTTTTAAAGTAGCTAAATCAATCAAACATCATCAATTTTTTATTTTTAGTTGGGGATTTAATTTATGAAGGGATTCCTCTATTAGCCTTTTAAATTTAAAATATAGTTTTCAGTAACTATAAAAAAGATATAAAATTCTTGAAAAAACTACAAAAAACAGTTTCAATATACTTAAAAACTCCAAAAATATGAAAAAATTGATATAATACATCATAACTTTAATATCTTGGAGATTATTATGAAAAAATTGCTACTGCTCTTAAGTATTGGTCTATTTGTTGCAACATCCATGTTCGCTGACAGAATTCAAGAAAGAAGAATCCTTACATCTACGGAAATTTTGAAAGATGTTTTCAAGGCTCCAAAAACCGGTATAACCAAAGATTTAATAAAAAATGCAAAAGCTATAGCCGTATTTCCAAATACATTAAGAAGTGCTTTTTTTCTAGGAGGCAGATATGGTGATGGCGTTTTAAGCATAAAAGATGAAAACAACAACTGGAGCGAACCTATATTTATACATATGAAAGGATTAAGTTTTGGTATGCAGTTTGGGGTTCAGTCTTCTGATATTGTAATGATTTTTAAAAGCAACAGAAGTCTTGATGACCTTATAAAAGGCAAAACAACACTAGGATTTGATGCCGATGTTGTGGCATTTGCAAAAGGTGCAAAAATAGAGAGCAATACAGATGAAAAACTATCTGCCGATATACAGGCTTTTGGAAAAAGCAGTGGTCTTTTTGTAGGAGTTTCGGTTAGTGGTACCAGTATATATATAAGCGACAACGACAATTTTGACTATTATGGTAAATTGGTATATATAGATGATATTCTTTCCCGCGATATTATAAAAGAGAAAGCATCAGCAAAGAAATTTAAAGATGTATTATACTCTTTCTAACTGGGGGAAACTTGACATTTAAAGATATCAAAACAAAATTTTTAGCTTTTTTTAGAGAATTTTTTGTCTATCATCACAAATCTTTGGAGTTTAGAGCCAAACTTTTTGCAGCTATGATAGCTTCAAACAAAAAAGATAACGAAGAAGAGTATAAAATTCTTAAAGATATAGCACTTGAAATTTACAAAGACGAGTACAGAGCCAATATACTGGTAGAAACAACAAAAGAGTATGTAGATAAAATCTTAAAAGTGGAAAGCTTAAATATAGATTCTCTTATCAAAGATATAGACAAAGAATTACGTAAAAATCCGAGATATGCCAAAAAAATAAATATAAGACATTTAAAAAAATTTCTGGTTGATAAAGACCATACAGATGAAAATACCTATCTTTTGCAACTAAGAATACTTGAATACTTCAAAAATGAACTCAAATACTTTCAAAACCAAAAACCTAAAAAAAAATACAGATTAAATTATCAAACAAAAAGATAGTGGCAGAGAGGATGGGATTCGAACCCACGAGGCTGTTACACCTACACGCGTTCCAGGCGTGCTCCTTCGACCACTCGGACACCTCTCTATGTGGAATAGAAGTATATCTATTTTGTGCTTAAAAAAAATTATGATATAGTTAAATCATGAAAAAAGCTTACAAATATTTTTATATAAGATTGATTATAGGACTTGTTTTTATATTTGCCATACTCATATCCAGTATATTGACCCATTAGTCTGCTAATAGTATCCTACACACATTCCGTTACTGAGTTTTATTTTTTTTTCAAAAGGAGAAGGGCCAAAATATCTACATTTTTCTATATAAATATGATAACTGTAATCCAAACCCAAGTCATCATAAAATTTTCTCAAATTGACAAATTTAACTGTTCCTATATCCAAAATATCCAAAAAACTATATACTTTTGAATTATTGCTTTTAATAAGATGAGAAGAAGCAAGACCCGTATATTTGCAAAATGCCTGAGATTGTACAAAACCATTCAGTTTTGTACAATTTTCAACTATATTTTTATATTTTTTGGGAATTGTATTTATTTTTAAAAATACTACTCTGCATCCGTCATACTTAACAGCTATTATATCTTTCCAAAATCTATATGCATTTGAAGAAATTTCTGCTATTTTTGAAAATTCATAGTTAAGTATGTAATCGTCTAAAGTAGTATTATGTGAAATTTTATACATTTTCATTTATAACTCTTGTATTTTTTATTTGTTATAATACCAAAAAATTTGTCGGAGTATGGAAGTGATAACACAATGGGATGAAAAATATTCTCTTAATAACCCAAAAATAGATGAGCAACACAAAGAACTTTTCAGATTATCTGCTTTGGTTGAGCTTTTAAATGAAAAAACAACAAAAAAAGAGATAAAAGAACTGTTAAAAACATTTTTTAACTATATGAATGAACATTTTCAAACAGAGGAAGAGTATATGAAAAGTATAAACTATCCTCTTTTATCAAAACACAAAGAGTTACATAGAAAAATCATGGAAGATTTTACAACACTTATCAAAAAAAACAATTCTTTAAAAACTTTACAACATGAAATGAAAAAAGCTACTAAAAAATGGCTGATAGAACATATCTTAGAAAATGACCTAAAAATAGAAAAGTGGAGAAAAGTAAACTCCTAAAAAATTCTAAGCAATACCTGAGCCAGTACTATAGCCGTAACCAAAGCCATAGGATAAACAGCTGCATAGGCTATAGACGGGTAATCAGACTTTGTTATACTGTTTGCCATGGTCAGTGTTGGAGTTGAAGTCATACCTCCTGATAGAAGTCCCAAAATATTTAAAAAATTCATTTTTAAGAAAACTCTGCATATAAAAGCTGTTATAAAAAGTGAAAATATAAGAGCAAACAAAGCTATATATACAGGCAAAAGTCCGTTTTTTGATAATCCTTCAAGTAAGTATTTACCTGCATTTGTACCTATGGAAGCCATAAAAATAAGCTGTCCTAAAGTTTTCATCAAGGAGTTTGAATGTGGTGAAAGTTGCCAAACAATAGAACCTATTCTTCCAAGCCTTCCAAGTACCAGTGCAGTTATCAAAATACCGCCTACAAAACTAAGTTTTATCTCTCCTGCAAAAGGTATATAAAAAGGAATACTTCCTAAAATGATACCAAATACTATCCCCAAAGAGATAGGCAAAAAATCAGCTGCCGGATATTTTAACAAATCATTTCCTATTATTGTAGTAACTCTTTCTCCATATTTTTCAGGTGCAACAACATACAACTTATCTCCAAGCATTAATGAAAGATTA
>CAYRRJ010000214.1:0-3415 GCA_964426645.1 uncultured Campylobacterales bacterium
CTCCTCCTTGGATATAGGCTCATTTTGCATTTTGTATGCTAAAAAGCCTCCTATAATCATAGCAACTACAAAAACAAAACTATAGTTGAGAGGATTTGCCACATTTTTTGCATATTTTCCGCCACTTTTGTTCAAATAAGCATTTGAACTTGAGTAACCTTTTTTTGCATTCTCGTCCTTTGCAACAATTTTGGAATCAACACTTTTCCATAAAATACCATCCAGTATCACAAACTGTGTTGAAACTCCGATAGGCTTGACAACTGCAACAGTAATCAAAAAAATCAACCCCAACAAAATACCACTGATTTTCCAATTCCACTCCTTGGCTTTTAAAAATTCCATTCTAATCCTTTTAGATTTTTATTAGAATTTATTATAGCCAGAAATTGAAATTTAAACTAAATAATATAAAAAAAATTAATAGTTTATTTTAATTTGTAACTAAAGGAAACATTAGAGCAAGGTAAAGTTGCTTAAAATTTCACGATTTAAATACTCTGTAACTGAGCCAATATTTTTTCGTCAAGACTCCACTCCTTGCCATCTACGCTTTTTATATTTTTCTTACTTATTCCATCAATTGAACCAAGTTTTACTATATATTCCAGATAATCATCCACCTCTTCAAAAGCAGGGAGCAGCTTTACATGTAAGATTTTTTGCAAAGAGGCTATGATACCGTAAGCACCCCAGTTGGACACAGAAGCTATCAGAGAGTACATGGATGGAGTAACAGCATAGTTGATTCCCATCTTTCCAAGAGTATTCTTATATTTTCCCATACCTATCTCATTACCACCATCTCCTACGGATATACTAAGAGCTTCTTTTGAACCAAGCTCAAAAAGAGTATCCAGTTTTGCAGTATATGAAGATATATCATCTCCCCTGTGATTTCTAAAGCAGCCATCTTCGCCTCTGCCACACCTCTCTATAGATATATGACAAACAGGAGAATACTCTTTTAAAATATCTTGAAAATAATCCTTCTTTTTTATCTCTATGGGCACATATAGTGTTTTTACCTCTTTGAAAAAATCTTTACAGTAAATATCTGTCACAATAACAGGTTTAAAACCTATCTTTTCAAGAGCCAAAGCCAAAAAATATGTTCCTACGGGACCATCTGTTTCTGCAAATCCGGCAACCCAAAATCCGGTATATAGAAAGATTACACCTTTCTTAAGCGATAAAACAGCAGTTGTGGCATCATCAAACTTATCTACTTTAGTCTCTTTTCTTAAATCTGTCATTCCTCTTGTAGAGTATTGTAGTATAATATCATCAATAGTTTTTAGGTCACTCATATCAACACCTTTAGCTAATTTCTAAAATTATATCTAACAAAGGATAAAAATGGAACCGCAAGAATTAAGAAAACTTATCGCATCAGGAAAATTTCAAAGACCGACAGCAGGAGTCTGTAGTGGTTATATCCAGACAAATATGGTTGCTCTTCCAAAAGAGTTTGCCGAAGATTTTGAAGTTTTTTGCAAAAAAAATCCAAAAGCAATTCCTCTCCTTGAAGTAGTTAAAGACGGATATGAAACATCGTTTTTAGCCGATAAAGCAAATCTTCTAAATGAAATACCCGCATACAACATTATAAAAAACGGAGAAATTACGGAGGTAGTCAACGACATAACGCCATACTATACAAAAGATTTGGTTTTTTTCCTGATAGGTTGCAGTTTCTCTTTTGAAAATGAACTTATTCAAAATGGTATAGAATTAAGACATGTTACAAACTGTCAAAATGTATCTATGTATAACACTAACATAACACTAACACCTGTTGGAAAATTCAAAGGCAAAAT
Source organism: uncultured Campylobacterales bacterium (assembly GCA_964426645.1). Classification (GTDB taxonomy): domain Bacteria; phylum Campylobacterota; class Campylobacteria; order Campylobacterales; family Sulfurospirillaceae; genus CAYRRJ01. The sequence continues at coordinate 1,821 of CAYRRJ010000214.1, forward strand.
GGTTGTAAGTATGCGCCCTATACGAAAAGACCTAGTAGCCAAAGCCTGTGTTATAACAGCACACTATCCGAGAATGCACGGCTCTCCTATTCATGTGGGATATCCTGAAATGATAGGCATAAAAGATTTAGACAAACCGGACTATGGCGACAGCGTGGAGATCAAAGAGGATGAAATCCCACTTTTTTGGCCTTGTGGAGTAACACCCCAAAATGTACTGACAGATATGAAAATACCATTTGCTATAACACATCTTCCAGGACATATGTTTGTAAGTGATAAAAAAGATGAAGATTTCTATGAAAAAGATATATAATGCAGGATAACCAAAACAGGACAAAAAAATGATAAAAGCTTTCAAACTCAATGGTAACAAGATAGAAGTTATAAAAGATAAAGATGAAGAGAGTTTAAAAGATGCAATATGGATAGACATAAACGAACCTTTAAATAAAGAAATGGAGTTGGTAAAAAACATAAGCTCTCTGCCTATACCTACATTGGAAGAAATCCAGGAAATAGAATCAAGTTCGCATTATGAATCATATACAAACGGATTTCAGCTTAACTGCCTCTTCTTGCAGCTTATAGGGAGAGATGATAACTCAAATACAAATGTACTCTTTTTGTTAACTCCAAAACAGATTATCACCATAGGAGAGGTTGAAGTACCTGAGATAAGACTTCTTAGAATGTATATGAAAAAAAACTTACTTGATCTGACTACACCAAAAGAGATATTTCTAAAATTAATGGAAATGAAGCTGGATAGAATAGCAGATACCATAGAAGACTCTTATAAAAGATTAAATAAAATAGGCAAATCAGTACTCTCTGTAAACAGTGAAAGTATAGAAGACGCCATAGAAGATTTGGCAAAAGAGGACGATTTGCTTGGTATGGTAAGACTCTGTCTTATGGATACCCAAAGAGACCTACTCCTTCTTCAAAAAAGAAAATCAAGATGGCTTCTCGAAGATAAAGAGGAGATAACAGATATGTTAACAGATATAGAGACTCTTATCCCCCATAACACTTTTCTATCAGAAAAAACAGACTTTTTGATGAATGCTGCACAGGGTTTTATAAATATACAGCAAAACAAGATTATAAAAATATTTTCCATAGCATCCGTAGTATTTTTACCGCCAACACTGATAGCAAGTATATATGGTATGAATTTTAGATTTATGCCGGAAATAAATTGGAATTTTGGTTATCCCTTTGCAATTACACTTATGATAGTATCAGGAATAGCTCCATATATAATTTTCAAAAAGAAAGGGTGGTTATAAAAAAAGAAGATGGTGCGGATGAGAGGACTCGAACCTCCACACCGTGAGGCACCAGATCCTAAGTCTGGCGTGTCTACCAATTTCACCACATCCGCACAAATAAAAACATAATCATGTCTCAACAAATTGAAACATTAATTAAATGGTACGCCCGTCAGGATTCGAACCTGAGACCTACGGCTTAGAAGGCCGTTGCTCTATCCAGCTGAGCTACGAGCGCTCAAATTTAAGGTGGTACGCCCGATAGGAGTCGAACCTACAACCTACGGATCCGAAGTCCGTTGCTCTATCCAATTGAGC
>CAYRRJ010000215.1:0-3391 GCA_964426645.1 uncultured Campylobacterales bacterium
TTGAGTAAATGATGTTGGTTTATCTACATAAATTGCATCATAATCTTTTTTTATATCATCTATCTCATACTCTAAATTCGCTCCAATCCCTATTGTTTGGTATGTGCTGATAATAAAGACTTTTGATTTTCTTTGCATCTCTTCTTCAAACATATCTTTATACTTTTTCTTATTATTAGAATCAGAGTTGTAGATATAAAATAATCTATTTTCACTCACCAATTTATCTATAAAATTACCATGAGTTTGTTTTTTCAACTTTTCTAACTCATCTATCCACGCCTGAATCTCTGGGTTAAACTTATGATAATTTTGCTCCATCATAATATAAATCCAGTATGCAAGGTTATTTGGATTAAATATAAGGTTATCTTGTTTCAAAAAAGCAGGAAGCAGACACATAAAACTCTCTATTTCATCATGAATCAAAAATTCTCTGTAAGCATCTACTAATCGTATAAGCCTAGAAAATTGAAATCTATCTTTGTTGATTTGTCCCATTGATTCTATTTCATCATAGAAACACTCCATTCCACCAAAATACTCATTGATAATTTCAGTTGCATTTTCACTTACATAAATATAGTTTATATCTATCTCTCTATCCTCTTGATTTTTAGCTTCAATATAAAGCTTATCCATTTTTTGTAGTTCTGCTTTGCTAGGGGTTATAAAATTCACTTTTGACGCTAAATAGGACAAATCAAAATTTCTCATAAGTGTATCAATAGTTGCTGTTGCAGAAATACCTACTACAAAGAGATGATTACATAGATTTTTCATAAAATTCTCTGGGCTATCATTAAGCTCAAAAAATTCAAAATCATTTGTTTTTGAATCTCTATCATGTTGCGAAATATTAATAATTTTAAATCCATCTTCATAGAGTTCTGATCTTGCTGACTTAAACCCTTTTTGTTTATCAAACAAACCGTTGATAATTACATCTTGTAAATAGTTGTAGTGTCTGTCTTCTGTTGTATATCCAAACTCTTTGATAATATCATTGACTACTCTCTGAGTTATCTCATATTCTGTTTTTCGATCATAGAGAGGTATAGAGTATTCTTGTTGTTGCTGCATCACAAATCTCACTTCTGCTTTTACAGCACTTCGTGCCATTCCTATAAAAGTTCTTAAAGCACGACTTACATCTCGCAACAAGCTTGTAAATGAAAGTTCTCCTTCTTCTGCAATCATATTTATATGGGATGATTGATTCTTTTTTGTATCAATTTTTGTTGTATGGTCTTGTCCATGTACTATATTTGAGAGTGTAGAATCCATCAAGATAGATTCGCTTTGCATATCTTTTTCAAATTTATATTGGAATCCATACTGGATAGAATATTTATCATATATATTTTCACATAACTCTTTTACGGAAGCATATATATCTTCATCAATTTTATATTTTTTATGGAACTGCTTGGTTTTAAAAGTACTTACAATACTTTTGAATAGGTCCAAAAATTCATAAGAACTTTTGACTTTATCTTGGATAATCATCTTAAGCAAAAGACTCTTTTGGGCATCAAACTCATCAAAAAAGAGTAGAGAATTTTTAAAGTGCTTATCTGTGTATAAAGTATAATTACCTTCAATACCAAACATCGGATAGTAAAGTTTATTTGTTGTCATAAAGATAGCTTTGTACTTATGTAGGTTTACCGTAGGATAGAGAATACTTACCTCATATAAAAACTGCTCTTTATCTTTAAACTCATTCAGCCTATAACATCTTAATAGCTCCCTTTTAAGTGCTCTATTATTAGAGTTAATGGCAGACTCAATCGCTTCCTCTCGTTGCAGTTCTGGTGCTTTTTTGATGAGTTCTATACTATTTTGTAAAGTTCTAAACTCTTTAAGAGTTGATAGGGCTTTAAATGATTGAATCTCGTCTGCATTATTAATAAAAGCATCTACAATAGATTCAAAATTATTTTTCAGCAAAATAACTTTGTTTTTATCTTCATCACTTAGAATATCTATGAGCTTGTTATAACTGTCTTGTAAATTATGTTTGGTATTAACAGTATAGATAACAGGTGTTTTACTTCCTTTCTCAATACTCTCTTTTATATATTCAATAGTTGCATGCGTTTTCCCACTACCTGTTTGAAGAGGTAAAAGAAACAATCCTTCTTGATCTGTTTTATTCTTTGGTATATAGCAATAAAGTAGCTCTTTTGCATATGCTGTTGTTGGGTATTTTGTTGTATTCATAAAAAATCCTTAGTAGTACTATAGCATTTTTACTGATAAAAATAATTATCATTTCTTTTCCTATTAACAGTTCGGCAATTCCAAAGCGTTCAACTATCAAGAAATCCTTGACAGTTCAAAGAATAGGTATCAATACATTAAAAATAATCAATCCAACTATTTCTAAAATAGTTTAAAAGAAAAGAGAAAGGACATTCTTGGAAATAAAGAGGTTGTAATCAGATTTTATATTGTTTGAGATAATTTTCTATTCTCTCTTGAACTGCTTCTTTTAATGCATCAGGAGACTCAACAAGCATTTCAGGCATATATTTTAAGATAGTTGGAATAATATCTTTATAGTCAGGATTCGTAATTTTCACTTCAAATCTCCTGTACTTTACACCATTGATATCTGTTGTATAATCAGTCTTTTTCCATGCAGTAAAAAAAGAAGCTAACTCAATATGATTTGTACGGAATTCATCAACTAAAATCTCAACTGTCTCTATAGGTGCTTTATAATCAACAAACGCATTCATAGCTAATTTTAATCTCAAATCAACATTTTTAAAATCATATTCATAAACTTCATCCAATATAGAAGGTTTTTTGATTAAAGAGAGGCGGAATGATTTGATCTTATCTCCCTCTTCATAACATATTAGGTACCAGTAGTACTCTATGTAAACAATTCGGTATGGAAAAACTCTTCTAGTTTTTACTGCATCTTTAGAGGGATAGTCAAGTTGGACAATGTTTTTATTATTGATGGCATGTTTTAAAAGAGCAAAGGTCTGTTCCATATCTTCTGTAATCTCTTCAGCTTTATGCTGCTTGAAAATATAACTTTTAGCTCGTTTAGTGTAGTTATTTACGATCTTTTCGTGTGTTGTAATAAGTCCCTTGCCGAGTCTATCTTTTGTACGACTCATAGCAGTTAAAACTACTGCTTCTTCGGGCTCTAGGAGTTCTCTTTGCAAAAAGCCTAATTGTCCACTTTTTACTACCCATTTTTTTGTGCTGCCATCATAGCCAAAGGCATTTTTATAGAATGCATCTCTTACTTCACGGAGTCGTTTTTTTACTCCATCAGCACTTACCTTGTATCTTTTAGCTACTTCTACTACGGAGATGCCTTCTCCGTTTGAGATTCGATGGATTAGAGAGGGGATTAGTTCTTCTA
>CAYRRJ010000216.1:0-3380 GCA_964426645.1 uncultured Campylobacterales bacterium
CTTGGTTCGCTGTTTTTCAAATCTATCAGTTTTGGTCTTGTATAGTTGTACATATTTGCACATTTGGCATTGGAAATAGCTACATCCAAAGTACCTATAAAGTCACAAAGATGTTCAAGTGTATGGGAAAATTCTCTTTCCAGATTTTCCAAACTTTCATCAAATCTTTTTTTGACCAAAGCTACTATTTTACTGTTTGCCGTTGTTATCTCTTTTGAGATATCTTCTATCAGTTTTGAGTTTATTTTTACACTGTTTTTTAAAACTTTGAAATTAAAATCCTTAAAAAAGTAATGATTCTCGCCTATAGTGACAAAAGAGTCAAAAAGCTTCTCCTTTATCATATGGTATCTGTTTTTCGTAAGTTGTATATAGTATCCTTCAGTCTCTAAATAACCGATAGCTACTATATTTTTGGCTTTATCATCAAAGAGAGATTCTATCATTTGGGCTATCTCTTTTATCTTGTCAAAGTTTCTCTCTTTTATATCCAATATGGCATCTATTTGAGGGTGAATTCCCCTTAAAAATAGGTTTTCATCAATCTGCTCTTTTCTGTATTTTGCACAGATATCTAAATAAAAAGTCTCCTCCAGAATTTTTAAAAGTTTTTGTGTTTCTATATATAGATTTTTTGGAGTATCTATCTTTTTAAATCTTGCATCTTTTAGTATCTCCAAGATTGCTTCTAAAGATGTGTGAAGATAGTCCAATTCCAAAGGATGTAGTTTTTTAAGTTTTATTCTTCTTAGAATTCTCTCCAAGTCATAAACTTGTTTTAAAGAGATTTCGAATTTTTTATAGTCATTGAGGAGTTGTTCGCTCAAATCAAATCTTTTGTTTAAAATTCCAATATCGCATATAGGATTTAGAAGTCTCTCCTTGAGAAGTCTTTTCCCTATAGCAGTGGAAGTTTTGTCTATAAGATTAAGAAGTGTCATTTCATTTGGATTTTTAGAGATTATTCCTAATTGTTCCAATGCGTTATTACCTATATAAAGATATCTGTTATTACCCAGGAAAGTAGGTCTGCTCATTTTTTCTATGATATTCTCATCGTGTTCTATGATAAAGTCACATAAAATTGCCAAAGATTCACTGGCATAAGGGTATCTCTCTAAATCTAGGAACTCTATTGGCGTTAGTAATGAACGGATAGAGTATATTTTGGAAAAAAGTTCATTTTGATAGTTTATTTTGGTTCTTTTTTTGTTTAGACTGAAATGCAAAGAAGAATTTATCTCCAAGTAGTTTTGAACCCACTCTTTATCAATACTCTCATCATTGTAGGTTATGACTATTTCACTGGTTTTATAAGTTTGAAGAAGATTGAAAACTTCATCCAAAGCATAAGTTTTATCCTCTTTTGTTCCGTGTACTTCGTTTATAATTGTTTTTCCGGTTGTTACATCAATGGCACTGTATCCCACAGAGTATATCTGGTGATTACAATCAATAAGTAGGGATACCAGATAGTTTTCACCGGCTTCTACAAGATAGTCAAAATTGGTACCGGGACTTATTATATTTGAGATATATCTTTTTACATTGGGTGGCTCGCCTTTTTGTCTGACAAGTACAATAGTATATTTTTTGGTTTGTATTATTCTATTTAGGTATCTCTCAAGACTTACAGAAGGGACTCCTGCTAAGAGAGGATTTTTTATAGAGTTTTCTATGATACTTTTGTTTTTTCTGGTTAGTTGTATGTTTAAAAGTTCGCTTATCTCTTTGGCTTTGCCTATCTGTAACTCTTCGTTATTGACTTCATAAGTCTCAAAAAAACTTCCTATTTCCATGAGTATGACAGTATTTTCGCCATATTTTTTTTCAAAAAAGAGTTGCAAATCAAAATATATCTCAGTAAGCAGTTTTTTCTTATCGTTCAATATTTTGGTAACTTCTTCAACCATCAGCCGACAATCCTTTACATGTAAAGGATAATTATACAAAAATCAAGCATAAAGTTTAATTTCGTTATAATCTTTATATGAATGAATATATAGAAATTGGTGTTATAAATACACTAGAAATAGACAGAGTAACCGACCATGGGCTCTATTTGGTGAGCAAAAGTGGTGAAGATGTACTGCTTCCAAACCAGTATGTAACAGATGATATGAAACCGGCATCTTTGATAGATGTTTTTATCTATACGGATTCAGAGGACAGAATCATAGCTACTACGTTGAAACCAAAAGCTATGCTAGATGAATTTGCTTATATGGAGGTTGTTGATGAGACCGGTTTTGGTGTTTTTGTAGATTGGGGATTACCTAAAAACCTACTAGTACCAAAAAGTTTGCAAAAGATACCTCTTCAAATAGGAATGAAATCTCTTTTTCGTGTCTGTTTGGATGAGAAGAGTGATAGATTGATAGCTTCTCATAAATTTTCCAATTATTTGAGTGATGACTTGTCTGCTTTACATGTAAATAAAAAGGTAACTGCAATTCCCTATAAAAAGACCCCTTTGGGATATAAAGTGATAGTGGATAATCTCTATGAAGGTATGCTGTATCATAATGAGATTTTTCAAAAAATTGCTTTGGGTGAGAAACTTGAAGCCTATGTTAAAAAGATAAGAGATGATAAGAAGTTGGATATTTCACTACAGCCAACAGGTAGTGGAAATTTTGATATTGCCAAGGAAAAAGTGTTAGAAGTTTTGAAGAAAAATGGTGATTTTTTGCCTCTTAATTATAAATCTTCTCCTGATGATGTCAAGGAGATATTCGGATTGAGTAAAAAGAGTTATAAAAAGGCACTGACTTTGCTTTTAGAAGAGAGTAAAATAAGCTTGGATGAGAGAGGAATGAAGCTAAATTGAGTTTGTTTACATGTAAAGTTTTATAAGAGGTAAGAGGGAGAAGTGTAGTTGAAAAAATCTGTTGCTATTATAGGTGCCGGAGCTAGCGGACTTGTTTGTGCCGTAACTTTGGCTAGAAGAGGTTTTGATGTTACACTCTTTGACAAAAACAGAAAAATAGGCAAAAAACTCCTAGCAACCGGCAACGGAAGATGCAATATCTCAAATGAAGATTTGAGTTTGAAAAATTTCTACGGGGATGAGAAACTCATAAAAAATCTCCTTAACTCGTTTGATATGAAAAAATTTTGTCAAAGCATAGGTCTTGAATTGACCACCAACCAAGAGGGTAAAATTTTTCCTATGAGTATGCAAGCTAGTAGTGTGGTAAATCTGCTTTTAAGCGAGGCGGAGAGATTAAAAATCAAAATAGTAACTGATAAAAAGATAAAATTTTTAGAAAAAATAGGTTCGAATTTTATAATCGACAAAGAGAGATTTGATTTTTTGGTATTATCTTGTGGCGGTAAGGCTTACCCTCCTCTTGGAGGGGACGAGAGCTGTTTGGCTT
>CAYRRJ010000217.1:0-3371 GCA_964426645.1 uncultured Campylobacterales bacterium
TTCCTTTCCAGTAGTATGAAGCGGAGTGTCCCATCTCATACTGACCCAGTTTTACCATATCGAGTATGCCAAACGGTGATTTGTGTTTATTTTTGGAATCTATTCTGATAGTAAATTTTCCACCACTCATCTCTTTTACCAAATCTGCCATCTCATGAACAACATCAGTAAAAGGGGACAAACTAGTAGGCCATGTCATCGCCAACTTCCATTTTACTTTTTTGTCAGCAGCTTGTGCTGAAACAGTTAAAGCCAGTGCCAAACCTAAAGTTCCAAGCACTTTTTTTGAAATCTTCATAAAATCTCCTTAAAATTGATTTGAGATTATCATAACACTATTGAATGATAAACAAATGATATTTTGACAAACAGGAGTTAAAATTAACCATATTTAAAGAAGTTATGTTACTATTTGAAACAATGTTAACTCTTGTTATAGAGATATCCTACATTAACGATTGTTTCAATACATTCAAAAGGAATTTTTTTCCTGAGTCTTCTCACCAAAGACCTGATAGAATCTAAAGTGGTAAAATTGCCCTCCCAGACCATAGCTTGAATCTTGTCGAAAGTTACAACACTGCCTTTCTCATTGATAAGAAGATTTAAAAGCAATTTTTCTTTTTTTGAGAGATGCTCCTCCTTCTCTCCTGCCTTTAAAAGACTCTTCTTAAAATCAAATATACAATTTTCACCCAACTCTATAATCTCTTTGCTGAGATTACACAGTTTATCTATTTTTATCTCTAATTCATCTATATAAAAAGGTTTTTTTAGATAATCATTACACCCTATACTATATGCGTCTTTTATCATCTCAAGTTCCACTGTAGAGCTTATAATGATAACTGGTGTTTCAGTATAGAAATCTCGAATCTTTTTAAGTAAATCTATGCCGTTTAGCCTTGGTACATTTATATCAAGAACAAAACATATATATCCGTTGTCTATAGCTTCATAAGCTTCTCTTCCGTCCAAAAAGCTATCTACTTCATAGCCTTTTGCTTCCAGCCTTTTTTTAATCGTTTCATTCAGTCTTTTGTTGTCTTCCAAAAGTAATATTTTCATTTTAAACCTTTTTATTTGGCAATATAATTTCAAAAACTACCAACCCGCTCTCATTTTTGGCTACTATTTTACCATACATTTTATCTTCTATAATCATCTTGGCCATATAAAGTCCCAATCCTGTACCATCTTTCTTTGTCGTAAAATAAGGATCAAAAATTCTGTTGATAATATTGTTTTTTATAGGCTTTCCGTTATCCACAACTGTTATGATACTTTTATCATCATCAGTTTTTATATATAAAGAGATTTTATCACCAACTTTGGATGATATAATCTTTGCTTTTGCATTGTTGATTATATTTAGCAAAACCTGCATAAATTCATTTTTATATCCATAAATATATATACTGTTTTTATCATCTGCATAATTTACACTTAAATCTATATTTGAATAAAAAACCTGTCTTTCTATGATATTTAAAACACCGTCTATTGCCTCCTTAACCAAAAATTTCTCCTTTTTTAAAGATGGTTTTAGAAAATTTCTAAAATCTTTAACAGTTTTTGACATATACATAATCTGAGTCATAATCTCTTTCACAAAACTACTCATATCCTCCTTTGTAAGTTCACCGTTTTTAAAAGTAAACTCCATATCCTGTGTAATGGCAGATAATTCCACCAGTGGTTCATTCCACTGATGGGCAATTGCACCTATCATTTCACCCATCTCTATCTGCTTTGATTTTTGGATTACCAGTTGTTTTTGCTGAAGTCTTTCTGTTATATCATCCATAATACATACTATTCCGCTTGGATTACCATCATAGTCTTCATATGCAGCCTTTGTAAGAGTATATACCTTGGCTTTTTTATGATGTGGCAAATGCAAGGTTGCATCATATATGTAAATACCTCCTTTTTCTATCAATTCCAAATCTTTCCGTTTCTGCTCATCTGCAAAATCTCTGGAAAAAAATTCAAAGCTCTTTTTACCTATAATGTCATCTTTTTTACTGTTTAACATATCTGCAAATGCCTGATTAACCCCCAAGAACACTCCATTTAGATCTTTATAATATATAGGATTTGGAACTGTATCCAGTAAAAGCCTATTAAATCTCAATTGATTAGCCAGTTCCTTTTCACTTCTCTTTCTTTTCATTATATTCAATATCAAAACAATCAAAACAACTAAGATAACAACAAAAACACTTACTGTTATCCAAACAAGTTTTTTATACTTTTCATAGAAAGAAAAAGGTTTGTTAACAAGTTTATATTTTTTTACAAATTTGTTGATTTTTATATTGTATCTTTTAATCTCTTTATAATCAAAAATATACTCATTTGGACTTTTTTCGACAATAGGAATCTCCCTTGGATTTTTCCCTTTTAAAATTTCATCTACCATTTTAGAAGCAACTTTTGCCTGAGATGTGGCACTCGTAAGCAATCCCCCTACTATTCCATATCCGAGATAAAAATCCCAAAGACCATATATCGGTACTTTTGATACCGAATGAATTTGTTCCAAACTCTCTTTGTATGTAAATTTTTTACCTGTTTTATCACGGAAAAGAAGTACCCACAGTATTACTGTATCTTTTGAGAGATGTTTGATTTTTTGTTTTAGATTATCAATGGTAAAATCATCAATATATTCAAAAATGACTCTGTTTTTGTATCTGGGTAAAACTCTGTATATATCTCTTCTTACCGCATATCCGGTTTTTGATTTGTCATTTATTATCAGTATCTTCTTACAATTTTTATGAAGTTTTAGTATTAAATCTACATTTTTGGCTATATCTACATTTTCGGCAACTCCTGTTGTATATTGTCTCATATTGTTTTCATATATCATTGATTCATCAAAGTTGTTGATACCCAAAAAAACAACTGGTAAATCCCTAAAAAGATGCTCATGATATCTTATAACAAACTCCAAAGCATTGTTATCAGCTGCAACTACTAAATCAAATTTTCTTCCTTTAAACTGTTCATCAAACAAATCAAAAAGTCTATCAAAATATGTAGGTGTAGCTATCTTTTTTGTATCCATATAAACTGTAGTCAAAGAAGTATTTGAGGTATTTCCGTAGTTCTTTTCAAAAATTTTTGAAATATCATCACTCCATTTATATCCTCTGTGATAAGAGTGTATAAGAAGTATATTTCTGGTATTGTCGGCAAATAAACAAGAGATAAAAAACAATAGAAAAACAACAGTTATTTTCTTGATCAAAAACCCTCTTTTATATATTTATAATAAATAACTGTGGATTTTTTTGAATTAGCTTTAGCTAGTTCTTCAAAAATCCGCCTTGCATTATAAACTTTCTTGTTTTGCTATGTAT
>CAYRRJ010000218.1:0-3367 GCA_964426645.1 uncultured Campylobacterales bacterium
AAAAAGAGTTTATATGAACATAATGGTTTCAGTTTTAGAATTTTCAAAAAATAGTGGGGGGGTTTTTTTCTAGTAATTCAAATATAGATATTCTAATTTAATGCCTGCAAACAACAGAGGTCTTTTTTTTGACCTCTTTTTATCCTCTCCCTTCCCCTTTTTTGTATATCTAACTTTCCGGAAAGTTAAATCAATATATTTGCTTTTATGCGTTTATTATGCTATAATAATACCATCTAAAGAAAAAGGAAACAAGACTATGCAACACAATCAAAACATTGTCGAGATCTGTAAGAGAGCATTACACAATATCCATAATTATGGATATATCCTTAAGGAGAAACAATGGTAGTTAAAAAAATAAAACTTTTTTTCTTGAAAGCAAGCGCCTTGCTAGATAAAATTGAGGCAAAACTTGAAAAATATGCCGAGAAGATCTTTTAAGGTGCAGTGATGGAAATTAAATTCAAACAGTATTATCAAAGAAGTGATGGGGTTTTTAAAAGAACTGATTGTAGAGCTCAGAGCACTGAAACCATTAACGATTTTTTCTATAATTGCAAAAAAGTACACAATGTGGTTCATTGTCAATACTCCGGTCTCAAGGATAAAAACAACAAAGAGATCTACGATGGCGACATCATTTTTTTATTTGGTGTTGAAAAACCATTACAGGTTGTCTTTGAGAACGGTGCATTTGGATATAGAGGTTCAATCCATAACTCCTTTGAGCCTTTTGCTGGAAATCCTAATCTTGATTTTAAGAATTTAGATATCGAGGTCATTGGAAATATTTTTGAGAACAAGGAACTTTTATGTCAGCAGTAAAAGAACAGGCTGTTCGTGAAATAAAATTTAGAGAGTGGAGACATTCAGAAAAAGAGATGTATCAAATTGATCTTCATAATGAAGCTTTATTTAGTATAGATGAAAACGATGTCATCATGCAGTATTCTGGAATAAAAGACAGGAATGGCAAATGACAGAGCGTACGCTTTAAATCCAAAATATTCAAAGAAAGGTTAGATGATGACATTAAGTAATTTTAAACTCAAAGGTATTCTTTTTAATGCCTATAAAGTGAGCAGTTATAAAGCATTATTAAAAGCTCTTGGTTTGAAAATGAGCGTACAGCAGTTCAAGAAGAAAAGTGTTGAAGATATCATTGCTTATATTTCCAGCTCTCAAGAGCTTGGTAACAATGAGAAAAAATTGCTAATCATAGAGATCCGTGAACTAGAGGCAGAAGAGAAATATCACAGTGATCCAAATTGGAATAGCTGTGTTGGTGAAACCTTATATAACGGAGGATTCAATACTGAGCATATTATTGCATACTTGGTCGAAAAGATGGAAAAAGAGCATTGCTACAAGATCAATATTGAATTTGTAAACGGCAGCAAGTATTACAGAGTCGTTAATGAAGCCGGACTACAAGAGTGGCGTTCATTTTTTAATCAAAAACAGCAGTGGGTATAAAATAAAAAAAGGATTTGTTATGAAAAAAATCAGAATTAAGAAAAATAATCAGTATGGATTTTTGTATATCAGACGAACAGAGGTTGACACCAGAGCACATATTGAATTTAATAGTGGTGATTCTGAAACCATTTTGTATGACAAGTTTGATAGTGAAGATTACATCCTTGAAGATCTTGGATTTTTTCATGGATATACAGCTATCTTATCAGAAGACGAGGAAGGTGCTGCGTAATCCTCTCTTCTCTGTTTTTCAAAATAGTAAAAATCTTCAAAAAAATCTTCTTTTTCTTACTTTAAACGCAGAAAAACAATAAAATCTATTAAAAATTTAGCAAAAAAGCTAAAAAGACTTGCTTTTTATAATTATTCGTGCTATAATTTTTTTGTCTTTAAGAGGTAAACCCCTTAACCACTTAACCGCTTAAAGTACATTTTCTCCTTTCTAAAAGATTCGCAACTACGGCTGGCGAGGGTGTAAGCGTATGCTTCCTTTAATTCTATTTTTCATGTCGTTGTCTTAAAAACTCCCTCGCCTCCTTTTTAATCCACAGTTTAAAAATCAAGCAAAAAACAAAATGAGCCAAAACAACAAATATATTTGCTTTTTCTGTATAGATATGTTATAATAATACTATCTTAAAAAGGAAAAGGAAAAGATTATGTTGGAAAATGTAAAAAATTTCGTTGAAGATCTTGTATCTGATGATGTTATTGGTGTTAATATTGACGAAGCCACTAAGTGTCTAAGTATTTTAAATGATGTTGATGAAAAGTTTAAATATCCATCAAAAGAGCGAGTTGAACTTGCTTATAGATGGTTTAATGAAAATGGAATAGATGCTACTATTGACAATAGAGGGCGTTTGGCTGTTGTTTTTTTAAGCAAAGGAAGCTCGGAATATATCTTGGTTAGCAAAGATGAGGTTTTAGAAAGAGCATATCAGTATGAAAACGAGGTCTTTTGTCCTGATTGTGGCAGAAAAGTAGTATCAGACGAAATGGAAAATTGCTCTAATTGTGGTGTTTTGCTCAGAAAAGAAATTGAAGATAAAATTATGTTCACAGCTCCATAACAGAAGGATTTAATATTGACATTGATACAATTAATGAAATGATAAAAGTAGTTGATATAGACAATAAAATATCAGCATAGCATTAGGCTATGCTGTTGATTATAGGGAGATTTGATGCATTATATAATAATGGTATTTTTATATGCGGTTATTCCTGCTGTGGTATATTATTATGCTAGTGAGTATTTTAAAGATAAATATGCAGAAAAATTAGATAAAGATTTCAAGAATGGTGTTATCAGAGAATATCCACAACTATATACAAGACCACCTTTTTATGTTTATTTAAAAGGTCTTGTTTTGGCGATCTTATCTGTTTTTGTTGTTAATTTTTTTGTGCATATTGTTTTTGTTGCAGTAGGGAAAACAACTTTTGGAGATTACTCGTATCAGAAAGAAGTCATAAGAGAGCAATTCTTGAAGCAGTAATGGTTATTAGAAAAACAAACAAGGATATTAAATGGCGAAAGAAAATACAAAAGATTGGAAAGTTTTGGAAATATGGGAAATGCTTATTGTGTAATAGAAGGAGTTTTGTATGATGCTCCGCCATCTGTTTAAGGCCAGATTTTAACAGAAGAAAAATCTGTTGTTGAGAGTTTTGGCACTCAAGCTGGGAATGATGAGGTTTTGAAGTTATTGTAATCTAACTTTCCGGAAAGTTAGATTGAAAAAGTCGTTATTTTTTTCAAATAAAAAGTAAAAAAATAAAATTATATTTCCGGAAAGTTAGATAGGAATATCTACTCTCCTGTAAGTATTTTTATGTCGTTTCTCTCTAATGTCTGGTTTAGAGCTTTGGAGTAAACGAT
>CAYRRJ010000219.1:0-3364 GCA_964426645.1 uncultured Campylobacterales bacterium
GTATCTTATCAAATGACTAAGAAATTTAATATGTATGTAAGATATGGTTCTGCTGATCCAGTTGCATCTGGTGCAGATGATAGGACTCTTGCAAGATTCCATGCTCAATATAACTTCTAATTTGAAATTTAGATTTATATAAAAGCTTAAAGCCGAGACTGTTTATCAGTTTCGGCTTTTTTATTCTCTTCTATCTCAAAGCCCACTCTAAAGAAAATATTGATATAATCCTTTATTATTAAATACAAGGAAAATATATGTTCAAATTTCTAACATCACTGCTTATAATTATTTCTATTTCTGTTACTGTTTTTGCAAAAGATGACACCTATGTTTTTGAAGCAAAAGGTGCTTTTGCAAAAGAGTTAAAAGCTCTCATAGATAAATACTCCAAAGAGGGTAAGATTGAAGCAAAAGTATATAAAAAATCTCCAAGAGATAAGTCTATTATAGGGTCGATTTTGGGAGGAGGAGACGGATATACCAAAAGCGGTAAAGAGCTCTATATGAAAAACTGTGCTTCTTGCCATGGTGAAAAGGGTGAAAAGTTTGCCGGTGCAGGAAGCAGACCTCTTATAAATATGTCGGAAGAGGATATCGTAACTGCTTTGGAAAATTATAAAAGAGATGAGCACTTCGGAGGCCCTATGAAAATGTTGATGTATGATATTGCCGTACCTCTTAGAGGTGTTGAAATAGAAGAAATAGCGGCATATATAAAAGGAAAATCTTCTCCTTCTCAGTCGGTAGAATCTGATGAGGAAGAGAGTGAAGAAGAGACTTCAAGTTATCTAAAGTAATAAAGAGTATATAGCGGGTTTTCCCGTTATATACCGACTTCTCAACTATACTAATCCTTTTTTTTAAGTTTACAATCAACCAATTGTTACAAATCTGGAACTTTTTTTAAATTGTCTGTTTTTTATACTCTTTTTCCTTGCTTATCAAAATAAAAGCTGATAAAATATCTCTTATTAAATTTTACTGAGGAGTATGAATGAAAAAGATAACTAGTATAGCTGCAAGTATTGCATTGCTTTCAACACTTGCTGTAGCTAAAGATGTTAAAATCGGTGTGGTTTTACCACTTACCGGACCAATAGCTGCGTTTGGTCAGACAAGTAAAGGCGGTCTTGATATCGCTTATGAGCAAAATAATAAGTTGAAAAACGGAGATACTGTAAAATTGGTTGTTCTTGATGACAGAGGTGATAAGGTCGAGGCTGCTACTGCTGTAAAAAGACTTATAAACAAAGATGATGTAACAGTTATTTTAGGTGAGGTTGCAAGTGCTAATTCTATGGCTATGGCTCCGGTTGCTGAAAAAGCAAAAACTCCTATGATAACTCATGCTTCTACAAATCCAAGAGTTACAAAAGGTAAAAAATTCGTAACAAGAGCTTGTTTTATAGACCCTTTTCAGGGAGCTATTGTAGCTAAATATGCGCTTGATAACGGATACAAAACTGCAGTTATCGTAACTGACGCAAAGCAGGACTATTCTGTTGGTCTTTCTAAAGCTTTCAAAAAAGCTTATACAAAAAATGGTGGTAAGATAGTGGGAAGAGTTCTTATAAACTCCGGAGACAAAGACTTTAATGCTCAAGTTTCTACTATAAAAGCTGCAAATCCTGATATCGTTGCATTTACCGGTTACTATCCAGAGGGTGCTTTAATGGTTAGACAAGCTAAAGCAGTAGGTGTAAAAGCTCCATTTATCGGTGGTGACGGTGTTGGTTTCCCTGAATTGGTAAAAATCGGCGGAAAAGCAGCTGAAGGTTTTATGTATGCTGACCACTTTGATGAAGCTGCAGCATCTTCTGCTGAAGCAAAAGCTTATGTTGATGCTTTTCACAAGAAATATAATAAATCTGCAGACTCTATGGGAGCTTTAGCAGCTGATGCATATAACATGATTTTGGCGGCTATGAACAAATGTATAGATGCAGGTAAAGGTGCAACTGATAAAGTATGTGTAAACAGCAACCTTAGAAATACAAAGGGATTCAAAGGTGTTACAGGTATAATCAATATAGATGAAAACGGTAATGCTGTAAAATCAGGTGTTGTTAAAGTTGTAAAAGATGGAAAATTTGTATATAAAACAACTGTAAATCCATAATCAAAACTTATTTGGCGAAGTTTTCTTCGCCAAATACCGATACCAGCTAAAAATAATCTCATTTTTAGCTGGTATCGGTATAATGTCATCTTTCAAAAACTTTCAAAAAAAATATAGGGGCTTCCTAAATGGATATTTCAACTTTTATGCAACAGATGATCAACGGTATCAGCCTTGGTAGTATGTATGCATTGATCGCAATAGGATATACCATGGTATATGGAGTTTTGAGACTTATAAACTTCGCTCATGGTGATATAATGATGGTCGGAGCTTTTGTAGCTTACTTGGCTCACGACAGTGGTGTTCCTTTTGAACTGGCAGTGGTTTTGGCAATAGCAGCAGCTATGCTTACAGGAATTTTGACGGATAAGATAGCTTATAAACCTCTTCGTGATGCTCCGAAGATTTCACTTCTTATTACAGCTATCGGTATAAGTTTTTTCCTTGAAAATCTTTTCAATGTACTCTTCGGAGGAGTACCGAGAGCTTTTGCGGCGCCTGAGTATTTGACCAAAATTTTACATTTCGGTCAAATTATTATACCTGTTACTGTCATCATAGTACCTGTAATTACAGGTCTTTTGCTACTGGGTACTCTTTGGGTTTTAAACAAAACAAAATACGGTATGGCTATCAGATCTCTTGCTTTTGATATCCCTACTGTTAAATTGATGGGTATAAATGCTGATTTTATTATAATGCTGGTTTTTGCTATGGGTTCTGCTCTTGCAGCAATAGGTGGTGTTTTTTATGCTATTAGTTATCCTTCTATCGATCCTTTGATGGGGATTATTGTTGGACTTAAAGCATTTGCCGCCGCAGTTGTCGGAGGAATAGGAAGTGTAACAGGAGCTGTTCTTGGTGGATTTATACTCGGATTTACCGAGATAGTTGTTGTTGCGTTTATGCCTGAGCTTGGCGGTTATAAAGATGCCTTTGCCTTTGTTTTCTTGATTTTGGTACTGTTGTTTAAACCGACAGGAATTATGGGTCAAGATTTAGAACGCAGTAGATTTTAAGGAGCAAATTATGAGAATGATAAAATTATCTTTTTTGATTATAGCGATTCTTTTTGTATGGTTTGCTCAAAACAATATGGAACCGTATGCAGTCAGTATCTTGAACAATATCGCGATTTTTGCGATTTTGGCACTAAGTTACAATCTTATAAACGGTGTTGCAGGACAGTTTTCACTGGAACCAAACGGTTTTGTGGCTATAGGAGCCTATGTTACGGCT
>CAYRRJ010000220.1:0-1490 GCA_964426645.1 uncultured Campylobacterales bacterium
TCATTAAGTTCTACTGCATCAAACCAATTTATCTCATCATGATTATATAAACAACCATCACACTCTAAAAAGCATTCACCAAGATCTTCATATTTAGCATTAAACTCTTCAATATTATCAACATTAAAAAAGTCTAAAAATGCTTGATTCGCTAATAGTGGTTTTTTTTCATTTAACATTGTAACCATCGAACTTTGATGGTTAAAAACATTGTTTAAATGGGTATAAAACAGTTTTGTATCTCGTTCATGTTTTATCTGTAAAATTGCTTCATACAAAATATTTGTAAGCTCAGTTATATTGACTGGTTTTTTTAAAAATCTAAATATACCTAGCTCAATAGCTTTCAATAAAAAATCTTTTTCATCAAAAGCTGACATAATTATGATTTTAGTATCTGGTTGAATTTTTTTAATATGTGAGGTGAGTTCCATACCATTCATATTTGGCATTTTTATATCTGTCAAAACCAAATCAAACTTTTTATTTTGACTGATATTGCTTTTGAAGATATCCAAACCTATCATACCGTCTTCTGCAACAACCACATCTTCGAAAATCGTATTTAAATAAAAACTCAAGATTTCTCTTGCATCTTCTTCATCTTCAACCAACAGTACTCTTGTTTCAGCCATTTTCTTCCTTTAAAGGCAAAATTATTTCAAATTGTACCCCATTTTTTATATTTTTAACTTCAATTGAACCTAACATATTGCTTTCTATAATGGTTTTTGTCATATACAGACCTATTCCTGTGCCTTGTTTTTCAAATTTGGTTGTAAAATACGGTTCGAATATTCTGTCTATGATTTCATTTTTAATTTCTCCACCGTTATTTGAGATTGTTATGAAATAGTTCGTTTTTTTCTTTTTTCCTGTTACTTTTATATAGCCTGTGAAATTTTCAATTTTGCTTTTTTTATGATATATAGCATCTTTTGCATTTGATATTATATTTAAAATCGCCTGTTTAAACTCATTTTCAAAACCATCCAATACGCACTCTTCCACTTCTATATCCAACTGTATATCTTTGAGTTGTGTATTTATAATCTCTATAGCTGTTTCCAAAGCTTTTTTTATGCTAAAAGCTTCTCGGCTTTTTGAAGGTTTGTAAAAATTTCTAAAATCATCAATAGTATGTGACATGTATTCGATTTGTCTTTTTCCTTTGTCTATATATCTGCTTATCATCTCTTTATCCAGCTTTTTGTTGTCAAAATTGTCTCTTATAAAGTGAAGAATCAAAGAGATATTGTTCAAAGGCTGTCTCCACTGATGTGCTATTGCTCCTATCATTTCTCCCATAGCCGCAAGTTTGTTTTGCTGTATGAGTATCCTGTCTTTTGCAATATTTTTTTCAACTTCTTCTTTTACTCTTTTTTCCAATTCCTGTTCACTTTGCTTTATAGCAGTGATATCATATATATAACCATATAAATCAGTTACATTTCCAAAATCGTCTTTTATGAATATTGCATGTGAAAATA
>CAYRRJ010000220.1:1500-3348 GCA_964426645.1 uncultured Campylobacterales bacterium
TTCCAAACCGTTTTCAATATGCTCTTTTAATGAAGCCAGAACCATTTCAAGATCGTCTTTGTAGATTATATCACTGAACATAATATTTTTTTGAAGTAAATCATCAGGAGTATATCCGAAAGTGGAGATACTTTGTGAAACAAATGTAACTGTGAGATTTTTATCATTTAACCATCTAAACAGTACTATATCTCCCTCTTTAACCAGAAGCCAGGTATCGTTCAGTGCTTTTTCTATTCTTTTTCTTTCTACTATATTCATAGCCATCATCAAAAGTCTGTCCGGTTGTCCTTTTGAGTCAAAAAACACTTTTCCACGAGAGAGTACCCATTTATATCTGTTTAGTTTGGTTTTAACTCTGTATTCTGCAACGAAATGTTCCCTTTTTCTATTTATATGTTCGTCCATAATCTTGATTACTTCGTCTTTATCATCTTTGTGTATGAGATTTAGCCAGGCTGCGTATGAGTCTATCTCTCCTCTTTTGTAACCGAACATTTCAAGCCATGTGTTGGAGAAAAATATTTTTCCTGTTTTAAAGTTGATATCCCACAGTCCGTCATTTGAAGCTATGATTGCCAGTTCGTATCTCTCTTTCCACTTTTGAAGCAATGTATTTTTAAGCTCAAATCTTCTGTTGTATGTAGAAAATATCTTTTTTATAAAGTTGCTAAATGCAAAGGAAGAAACGATTAGTATAAGGGTAAAAGATGATATTATAAGTTCCAATGCTGTTTTTTTGTTTTTGTATTCCTGTTCCAACTCTTTTTTTTGTTTTTCATATTTATCTATATAAGAACCTTCTTTGTTTTTAATTCCGACACCAAATCCGTATTTGTAAAAATCATAAAAATTTTTGTATTTTTGATTATGAAGATTT
This sequence comes from uncultured Campylobacterales bacterium, assembly GCA_964426645.1. Classification (GTDB taxonomy): domain Bacteria; phylum Campylobacterota; class Campylobacteria; order Campylobacterales; family Sulfurospirillaceae; genus CAYRRJ01. Next base: position 2,381 of record CAYRRJ010000220.1, read on the forward strand.
TTTTTATGTTGAAAATATTTGATTAACTCTTTCTCTTTTGCACTCAGTTTTGGTAGTACCTCTTTTAGATTAAGCCATTTTTTCTGATTAAAATAGTTATAAAGATATAATTCTTCATAGTCATAAAAATAAAAGTAGTGTGTCTGTTTTTTATTATCCATTTGGGATATAGAGTCAAAAAATGTCTTGGCGGTAAATTTCTTTAAGTCATCTGTCAAAGAAAAGGCTCCGATATACCAATCCAGGTCTTCGTTTAGCTCAAAGTAATTTATCTGAATACTCTGTTTTTGTTCATCTCTCCAATAAAAGCTACTTTTGTTTCCCTGTGATTTTATGTATAGCAGTGTCAAGAGCAAAGATTTTGGATTGTTATAATTGTTAAAAATCAGCTTTTGAATATTTTTAATAGTATCTAAGCCATATAGTACTTTGTTGTTTTCGTTTTCAAAAATTAGAAAATCTATATCTTCCTTTTTTGAAATTGTTTTTAAGAAAGGCTTCAAATCTTCTATTGATATTTTTTGATTTTTAATAGTCAAACCATTTATAACACCTTGAATTTCATGTAGATTCAACATAAGTTTTTTTTCCACATCTTTGAAGTGTATGTTGACTTTGTTCATGGTGCTGTTTATATATGTTTGCAGTCTTTTACTGTTTTCATAATCATATTGCAGTTTTGATTTTTGTGTTATAAGTTCTATTTGGGAATTTTTGTTAAAGTCCAGAATAAGACTTGAAACAACAAAAGATACTATTGAAAGAATCAGGATAAAAAACAGAGGAAAATAGACTAAAATATTTTCAATATCTTTTAATCTATATAGTTTTCTGGTTCTGTTTTTCATGTTCTGCCTAAACTTAGATTTTAGTTGTAATTGGTATAATACCAAAAAAATTACAAGGAAGATATAAAATGGGAAGAGCTTTTGAGTATAGAAAAGCGGCAAAACTAAAAAGATGGGGGA
>CAYRRJ010000221.1:0-3312 GCA_964426645.1 uncultured Campylobacterales bacterium
ACATCATATACTTCAATTAAATCATTTTTTTCTGCATTTGACAAGTTAATCACAAATATATCCTTAAATAAAAATTATATCATTATACAGTTTTATATATAAAATAATAATTAAACCGTAGAAAATATACAATATATATTTAAATACATACATAATTACATATATAGTTATTATATAACTGTATATTTTATTGTGTTTAGATTTTTATATACACAATAAACTGTATAAAATATACGATAAATAATCTTAAAAATTAATAATTAATGCTTTCTAGTATAAGTTGTTCATATAATAATCATAAGTAAATATATATAATTGTGCCGAAAATACAGTATATTTTTTATTGAGGTATTAAATATACTGTATTTAAAATCTATATTGGAGATAAAATGCATTATACATATGAATTAAATCAACCAATGATTTATTCTGCTGTTATTATGGTATTGACTTTTGTCGGTATCTTTACGGAAGGTTTGCACCATTTCCATCGAACAAAGTTTGCGATGCTTGGTGCAATGGCTATGATTATTTGCGGACAGATATATGGTTTCTATTCGCCAAAGGATGCACTGGAAGCTATAGACTGGAATGTTGTATTTTTACTTGGAGCTATGATGACTATAGTTTCCATTATGATACCTACCGGAGGGTTTGAAGCAATTGCTTTTAAAATTGCAGATTTCAGTAAGGGAAGACTCTTTTTACTGATGGTATTGCTAGGGTCGGCTGTTGCTGCCATATCTTTTATGTTGGATAATGTTACAACAGTTGTTGTTTTTGGTCCTCTGATTGTATTAATATGCTCTACTTTAAAAGTAAATCCTGTGCCTTATCTTTTGACGGCAGCTTTGTTGTCTGATACGGGAGGAGTTGCTTCATTGATAGGAGACCCTCCGAATATTATGATAGGCTCGGCAGCTGATATAACCTTTAACAGTTTCTTCTTACATATGTTTGGTTTGGTATTTGTGGCCTATATTGCAACAATTTTTACATTAAAATTTATGTTTAGAAAAGAGTTGTCAGTAATACCTCATATATCTGATTTTTCAAAAGCTGTTGAGATTAAAGACAAACATACATGGCATGTTTCTCTTGTTGTTATGGGGGTTATGGTATTGTTGTTTATTTTTCATCATACTCTTGGATGGGATGCCTGGATGGTAGCTACTATAGGTTTGGTCTTAATTCTGTTTTTTGCTAAAAATACAGACATGGATGCAGCTTTTGGTAAGATAGAGTTGACTCTTCTTGCCTTTTTTATAGCACTTTTTGTTATTGTGGGAGGAGTCGAGCATACACATTTTCTTTCTTATGTGGGAAGTTTTATAGAGCCGTTTGTAAAAAGTAATCTACTTGGAGCCACTATACTGCTTTTATGGGTTTCTGCGATACTGTCTGCTATGATAGACAATATCCCCTTTACTGCAGCTATGGTGCCGATTATACTTGGTATGGAGTCACAGGGGATTAATATTACCCCTTTATGGTGGGCACTAGCTATAGGTGTGGGTATGGGTGGAAACGGTACGCATCTTGGTTCTACTGCAAATGTTTACATAGTTACTCTTTCAGAGAGGATAGCCAAAGAAAAAAATGATCCTTCATTGGCTATAACTCCTGGTCTTTGGTTTAGAAAGGGGACTCCCGCTATGATAGCAACACTAATCACTTCATCTGTGATAATGTGGATGTTTTTTGATTATTTTATGGATTTATAATTTTCTTACAGGTTTGTATATACAAGCCTGTAAGGCTTCTTTTATGACAATCACCATTTTTCTACTTTGATTTTTTTTAGTATATTTTTGATATAATAGCCAGATTTATGAATTTATTCTACAAAATATTAGGAGATATAATGGCAACATATTCAATGGGTGATTTGAAAAAAGGTTTGAAAATAGAGATAGACGGTATTCCATATAAAATAGTAGAGTATCAGCATGTAAAACCTGGTAAAGGTGCTGCATTTGTTAGGACAAAGTTAAAATCATTTTTAAACGGCAGAGTTATTGAAAAAACATTTCATGCAGGGGATAAATGTCAATCTCCTGAACTTGAAGATAAAACTATGCAGTTTTTGTATGATGATGGAGAATTGATGCAGTTTATGGATACAGTTACATATGACCAGATTGGTTTGACTCATGACCAGGTAGGTGATGCCGCAAATTGGATAATAGACGGTATGAATGTGGATATGTTGTTTCATAACGGAAAACCTATAGGTGTGGAAGCTCCCGCAGTAGTTGAGTTGAAGATAGTTGAAACTCCTCCGAATTTCAAAGGAGATTCACAAGGTGGTAAAAAGCCTGCGACTTTAGAGAGTGGTGCTGTAGTTCAGATTCCTTTTCATGTTTTGGAAGGAGAAACTATCAGAGTGGATACTGTAAGAGGTGAATATATAGAAAAAGTAAAATAGTTTTACATGTAAGGAGTTGATATGGCAAAAGTACTTTTACCATTGGCTGAAGGATTTGAAGAGATAGAAGCTGTTACTATTATAGATGTGTTAAGAAGAGCTGAGATAGAAGTTGTTTTGGCTTCTCTTGAAAAGAAGCAGGTTGTAGGTGCTCATGCTATAAGGATTCAAGCTGAAATTCATATAGAAGATATAAAAAATATATCTGATTTTGATATGATAGTATTACCGGGAGGACTTCCGGGTGCTTATAATCTTCAAAAAAATGAAAATGTTCAAAAACTTATAAAAGAGTTTAATGAAGCCAAAAAATATGTAGGTGCTATTTGTGCAGCTCCTATAGCTTTGAGAGAGGCTGGAGTTTTGGGAGAATATACATGTTATCCTTCTTTTGAAGAGCAGATAGGAAAAGATGGATATACCAACAGTAACAATGTTATAAGTGACAAAAATATTATTACATCCAAAGGACCTGCAACAGCTATGGAGTTTGCTCTTGAAATAGTATCTCAGCTTATATCAGGTGACAAATCAAAACAAATCAGAGGGGAACTGCTGTTATAATAGTTATTATTGTATGTTTTTGTATGAAATTTTAGTTAAAAGAAAAGACAGTATATATTTTAAAGCCTCTGTCAAGGAGGCTTTAAAACAGATGGTTGACAACTCCTTGAGTTATGTGGTTTTGGTTGATAGCAATGAGATACCTCTTGGTATATTGACCGAGAAAGACATCTCTTCTGCCTATCATAAAAATATCAGTTTAAATAAACCTCTTGACAGATACTTTAAAAAAACATTAATCAAAACATTTCCGCAAAGAGATATAAATTTTGCAATTTCTCTTATGATTGACTATCAGATAAGAAGAATTGTTATAGTTG
>CAYRRJ010000222.1:0-3300 GCA_964426645.1 uncultured Campylobacterales bacterium
TTATACGCTCTTGTTTGACTTCCGCTACTCTAACAGCTTTTATAGATATACCGTTTGCGATACTGTTTTTGCTCGTTATTTGGTATTTGGGAGGAACTTTGGTATGGGTGCCTGTTGCTACGATTGTTTTGATAATCGGCTATGCTCTTATCATAAGAAAACCTCTTTATAAAAGGATAGAGAAAACCCACCAAGCCTCGGCTCAAAAAAATGGTGTATTGGTTGAAGCATTGTATAATTTAGATGTTATCAAAACCCTTGGGGCATCGAGCAAGATTCAGTGGCAGTGGGAAGAATCGACAGCGGAGGTAGCCAATAAAAGTTTTTCATCTAAAATGCTATCGACCTCCATACCTATCGTAACATCTTTTTTAGTTCAATTCAATACTGTTTTTGTGGTTGTTGTGGGTGTTTACCTTATCATGAAAAATGAAATGACTATGGGTGATCTTATAGCCATAGTCATTCTTGTCTCAAGAGCCATCTCTCCTATGGGGCAAACCGCTTCTTTGATAGTCAATTTTGAAGATATGAAAAGTGTTTATAAGATCATGGATGATATAGTCAATCAAGAGGTTGAAAGACCCGAAGCAAAAGAGTTTGTTGCGGTTAAGAATATAAAGGGAAAGATAGAGTTTAAAAATGTTACCTTCTCGTATCCTGATGAGGAGAAAACAGCTTTAGAAAATGTTTCATTTTTGATAAATCCGGGTGAAAAAGTCGGCATTATCGGCAAAATAGGCTCAGGAAAAAGTACGATATTGAAATTGATGCTAAATCTTTATGAACCGACTTCCGGAGCTATATTGATAGATGATATAGATATAAGACAGATGGATCCGGCAGATTTGAGATCCGGCATCGGATATGTCGATCAAAATGTGAAATTTTTTCGAGGCACTTTGAAAGAAAATATAAAGTTTGGCTTATCATATATAGATGATGATGATATGATAAAGGTGGCAAAGATATCGGGGGTGCATGATTTTTGTACTAAGCACCCAAAGGGTTACGACCTTGATATCGGAGAGCAAGGATATGGGTTGAGCGGTGGACAAAAACAATCAGTTGCTATCGCAAGAGCGATTTTAAAAGATACTCCTATTGTTATCATGGATGAGCCGACAAATGCGATGGACCAAGAGAGTGAAAACAAGATCATAGAAGAGTTCCAAAAAAACTTTAAAGATAAAACAGTTATATTATCAACTCAGAAATTAGCACTATTGAAAGCTGTAGATAGAGTGATTGTTGTACATGATGGTAAGATATATTTAGATGGACAAAGAGATTTGGTTTTACAAAAACTTCAAGGCGGTAATAATGGATAAACTTGATGAGAGAGAGCTTGAATATCTTGAAAGTTTAAGCTCCGCAGTTTTGCAAAAGACTCCAAGAAGAAGTAAAATCATACTGTATCTTTGGATATTGACGATAATAGCTTTGATAATTTGGGCTTCGGTAGCCAAAGTGGATGAGATAGTCAGATCTCAGGGAAAAGTTATTCCTTCCGGTGAGAACAAGGTGGTTCAAAACTTGGAGGGCGGAATTGTGGAGGATATTCTTGTAAAAGAGGGAGATAGTGTAAAAAAAGATCAAATATTGCTAAAGATTAAAAACATCAGATCCGATTCAAATTTGAAAGAGTATAAATTAAAAGCAAATGATCTAAAAGCTAAACTAATCAGACTTAATGCCGAATTTTCATCTAAAAAGCTTGTTTTTGATAAAGATTTTTCAACAAAATATCCCAAAATTTGCCAAAGAGAAACAAGCCTTTATGAGACCGATTTAAGGCAACTATCGACAAAAATAGATACTTTAAAAAAACAGATAGCTCAAAAAAACGATATGCTCAAAGAGAGTACGGATAAGATTAAAAACTTAAAAAAAAGTTACAATTTTATCTTGGAAGAGATCAAGATGAGTGAGCCAATGGTAAAAGAAGGGGTCAAATCTCGAGTAGATTTTTTGAAACTTAAAAGAGAAGCAAACAATATAAAGACAGAATTAGATAATACTATAAATACTATACCACAAATAAAATCTTCAAAAAAAGAGATAAATAGCAAGATAAAAGAGATACGGATATCCTTTGTTCGAAAGGCAAAAAAAGAGTACAATGATATTTCTGGCGAGTTAGAGAGGGTACAAGAAAAAATCTCCGCCTTTAAAGATATGGTAAGCAGGACATACATAAAATCACCGGTAGATGGTATCATCAAAAAAATGTATGTCAATACGATAGGCGGTGTTGTAAAGCCTGGTATGGATTTGATAGAGATTGTACCAAAAGATAAAAACTTGGTTGTTGAAGTCAAAGTAAAGCCAAAAGACATAGCCTTTATTTACCCAGGTCAAGATGCTGTAGTAAAGTTTACCGCATACAATTTTTCAATTTACGGAGGCTTAAAGGGTAAAGTTATCGGAATAAGTCCCGATACTATAACAGATAGAAAAAACAGAACATACTATCTTGTCAAAATCAAGACGGATAAAAGTGTTTTGGAACATAATGGAAAAAATTTAAAGATTATACCGGGTATGGTGGTAAATGTTGATATTATTACAGGGAAAAGAACGGTGCTTGATTATTTGCTTAAGCCGATACTAAATTCAAAAGATTATATATTTGCAGAGAGATGATAGAGCTATATAGTAAAGATATTAATGTTTTAAGCAGATGGAAAAGCATATTAAAAGATTATGATACTATAGAGGTGGATAGTATATCATCTACCGATGTAAACAAGATAGTTTTTGTGGATTTGTTTACTTGTTCCAAAGATTTTTTTGATTTTTGTAAAAAAAATAGTGATTGCAGTATCAATTTTATAGTGTTAGAGGGTGTTCCGAAAGTAAAGACGGCAAAAACTGTTTTTAATTTGGGAGCTAAGGCTTACGGAAACTCTTTTATGTTGCCCGTTCATCTAATTTCATGCTTAGAAACTGTTAAATCCGGTCATATATGGGCATATCCCGAATTTACTTTTTCTATCATCAAAGAGGTTAAGAGGCAAAAGAGCGGTTTTAATCTTTCCAAGGATGAGTACGGCATCACACAAAGAGAAAAAGAGATCATAGAGTTGGTTGTAAACGGATTGACCAATGAGCAAATATCTAAAAAGCTAAATATATCCATTAGAACCGTAAAGGTTCATCTTTCAAATATTTTTCAAAAATTAAATATCTCAAACAGACTCGAACTAGCTACATTTTTTTATAGTGCTTAAGTACTATATACAAAAACCGAAAAAAACAATAAAATAAAATATACAATCAAAAAAAAAGGGGGTATTA
>CAYRRJ010000223.1:0-3299 GCA_964426645.1 uncultured Campylobacterales bacterium
GAGTTTTATCGAGGAGATTATATAGTTGATTTGGCCAAAAGAGCCAGCGAAGATTTTTCACCTGAAATTTTTAAAGATGAGAAGAGTATAGATATACTTGCAGATTGGGGCAAGGATATGATGTTGGAGCTCATAAAAAACAACCTTGCCGAACTTGGTATTGAATTTGATATTTTCAGCAGTGAAAAAGCTTTATACAGTAAATGGGATGAGAGTTTCAAAAAACTTCAGAAGAATGGAAAAACTTACGAAAAAGACGGTAAAATCTGGATAAAATCTTCAGAATACGGGGATGAGAAGGATAGAGTAGTAGTAAGAGAAGACGGCAGACCTACATATCTGGCAGGAGATATAATCTACCATGATGACAAGTTTCAAAGAGGATATGACAGATATATCAATATTTGGGGAGCTGACCACCACGGATATATTGCAAGAGTCAAAGCGGCTATTAACTTTTTGGGATATGATGAGAGTAAGTTGGAAGTGATATTGGCTCAGATGGTATCTTTGCTAAAGGGTGGAAAACCTTTTAAAATGAGTAAAAGAGCGGGCAATTTTATACTTATGAGTGATGTCGTAAAAGAGATAGGAAATGATGCTTTAAGATTTGTGTTTTTAAGTAAAAAGGCTGATACTCATCTTGAATTTGATATAGATATGTTTAAACAGCAGGACAGTACAAATCCGATATTTTATATCAATTATGCTCATGCCAGAATCAACCAGATTTTTGAAAAAAGTGGTAAAAAAGTTTCTGATGTGAAAGATATAAAACTTGAAAATCTTGATGCCTCTGAAAAAAATCTTCTTTATACGGCACTTTTGTTGCCGGAAGTATTGGAAGATGCTTTCAAATCAAGGCAGATTCAAAAGCTTACCGACTATCTGAAATCTCTTGCAGCTTCTCTTCATAAATTTTACAATGAAAACAGAGTTGTTGGAAGTGACAAAGAGGAACAGTATCTAAAGATTTTTGCTACGGTCGCTGTAAGTTTGAGAGTAGGTTTAAAACTGATAGGAATAGAAGCAAAGAGTAAGATGTAGCCTTACTCTTGTTCTATCTCTTTTCTGGCTTGTTCTTCAAGGTTTGAGAGGAACTCTTCTATATTGTATTTTGCACGATAATCGGGTGTCATAAGATGTATGATCATATCTCCCAAATCCAGTATGCTCCATTCTTCCGAACTGTCTATATTTACAAACTTCTCACCCTCTTTTTTTAATTCGTCTTTTAGATAATCAAGAAGTGAAAGACCGTGTCTTTCTCCCATAGTTGTCGCTATTATGACACTGCTTACGAAGTAGTCTCTGTTTCTCATATCGAAAACCTGTATGTTTTCTGCTTTTTTCTCATCAAGTAGTGAAACTATCTTGGCTATTCTATTTTTCATAAAATTCTTTTACCTCTTTTTGTATAATTTTTGGTATAAAATCCAAATCAAGACTTTCTCTTAGTTTGGTTGAGCTGATATTAACATTTATATTCAATTTTTTCAAGTTTTTGTCGATTTTTATTTCATCTCTTTGAGCAATTACAAGTTCAACATCTTTTATCAGTTTATCATAATTTTTCCAAAGATGGAGTTTTTCGAAATTGTCTGAGCCTATAATCAGGTAAATTTTTCGGGGATTGTAGGTTTTTTTTATATACTCTATACTCTCATAAGTACTCACAGCCCTTTTCTTTTCCGTCTCATAGTCGGAAATATAAATATTTGTTCTATTGCCAAAGAGTTTTTTCAGCCATTTCTTTCTAAGCTCTGCCGGAGCAAAAAATTTGCTTTTGAACGGGTTGATATATGTAGGAATAAGAATCAATCTATCTATATCCAGGTTTTTTAATGCTTCGTCAACTATTTTTTTATGTCCTGTATGGGGAGGGTCGAAACTGCCTCCGAAAACTGCAATATTCATTTTATAGAAACCTTTTAAGTATTATTATCACTACACCAATAAACTAAATCAAAATTATGCAATAAAAATTTACAAACAGCTCTTTTTGGTCGAGTTTTACGATTATCTTTTCCATAGTATCGCAAATTTTCTCAAATCTTCTGTTGAAAATTCTTGAATTACCTATGGGCAGTCCTGCAAATTTCTCTTACAAAATCTTATACCTTGCTTTGTCCTCTATGGGCTATGTAGGTTTTTAGAGATGTCCTTAAACTTTTTGATACCTCTTTTTTGATAAAATATAGTTTTATTATATCAAAAGGATTATAAATGCCCCTAAAAATTGCAATAAACGGATTTGGAAGGATAGGAAGATGTGTTGCAAGGATTATAGATAGCAGAGATGATGTTGAATTGGTTTGTGTAAATGATACTGCTTCCCGAGATATGACAAGATATCTTTTCAAATATGACAGTGTTCATGGTGTCTTTGATGGCGATGTAGAGATTTTGGAAAATGACTATATGCAAATGGGTAAATCTAAAGTTAAAATGTTTTCTACAAGAGATCCAAAAGAGTTGAATTTTGCAGATTTTGGAGCTGATGTTGTACTTGAGTGCACAGGTGCTTTCTTAACCACAGAAAAATCGAAAGTTTTTATAGATAATGGTATAAACAAGGTTATTATGTCTGCTCCAGCAAAAGATGATACACCAACTTTTGTTATAGGAGTAAATGAGGATAGGTACAACGGACAAAATATTATATCAAATGCAAGCTGTACTACGAATTGCCTGGGACCTGTTGCCAAAATACTTGATGATGCATTTGGTATCGACAAAGGTCTTATGACAACTATACACTCTTATACCAATGGGCAGAGTCTGATAGATTCCAAGGGAAGAGACCCAAGAAGAGCAAGAGCAGCTGCTGTAAATATTATACCTACCACAACAGGTGCTGCCAAAGCAATAGGTCTGGTACTTCCTCAATTGCAGGGCAGACTTCATGGACAGAGTGTCAGAGTTCCTACTCCAAATGTATCTATGGTGGATTTGAATGTTGTGGTAAAAAAAGACACATCTATAGATGAAATAAACTCTTTGCTTAAAGAAAAATCAATCGGAGAATTAAAAGGGATTTTGGGTTTTGATGAAGAGAAGAGAGTATCAGAAGATTTTCAAAGTTCTCCTTACAGCTCTTTTGTGGCTTCCGATTTGACACAGGTGATTGCAGGAAATCTGGTAAAGGTAATGTCCTGGTATGATAATGAATGGGGATATTCAAACAGGCTTATAGATATGGCTTTACATGTAAGCAAGTGAGGTAAAGATGCTGCAAACTATCAGAAATATAGATATAGACGGTAAGAGGGTTTTCATAAGATGTGATTTTAATGTAC
>CAYRRJ010000224.1:0-3294 GCA_964426645.1 uncultured Campylobacterales bacterium
TTGCATTATAAACTTTCTTGTTTCGCTATGAATACCATATGGTGCGTAACATCAGCAAATAAAATAAAAAATACCTAAACTATTAAGGAGAATCAAATGATAGTTATAACAACACTGATAGAAGCTTTGGCTCAAATTTTGCATATGGTTATAAATATATACATCTGGGTTGTTATCATATCAGCCCTTATAACATGGGTGCGCCCTGACCCGTATAATCCTATAGTCCAAGTACTATTCAGACTGACTGAACCTGTTTATGCTTTTGTAAGAAGATATATACCGACCGTGATAGGAGGAGTTGATTTGGCTCCTATTATAATCATTATAGGTCTTCAATTTATAGATTTGTTTGCGGTAAAACTCCTTTTTGCACTTGTAAATGGAATGTAAAAATCTGATAAAGGGTACTTTTTTCTTTTTTCTACTGGTACCCTCTTATATATTTTCATTGCCTTTAGAAGATATCTCTTTTTTTAGAGATAAACCATATTCTATAGCCAAAGACTATTATATATACAGATATCTGAAAGAAAAAAATATCTCAAATCAGGAAGCAGAATACCTTTTTGAACAGGTAAAAAGAATGAATCTCAAACTGTTTCATCTTTTTGCAAAACAGATGGATAATCAGGAATACAAAAAAGTTTCCAAGTGTCTGAAACTCAAAACGGAACAACTTCTCAAAGAAGATAAGGAATGCAAAGCCATAGGCATTAGCGTTTATGATGCCTTCAAGCTTAAAAAAACAATTCTAAAACAACTTTCAACAGAATTAAAAGAGTACAAGGAGTTAAGTCATACACTGGATATTCTGTCACAACCCGACATCTTCGAAGCATCAATTAAAGATAAAAAAAGTTTTTTAAAGATTATAAACAGCTGTGGTTCAAAAAACAGAAAAAAATATTTCAATAAAAAGATATCAAAAAAAGATATAGAACAACTATCCAGATTTAAAGCTTTCAACAAAACAGTTAAACTTATTGTTACACAAAGAGAGCTGAAAAACCTTGCTGCCTCTTTACTATATCTACAACCAAACAATACAATGAACCACAAAACTATTTTCTTTATGGCTCTAAATGCGCTGGAATTTGGAAAGGAAAAGTTAGCATTAAAACTTCTTGAACTCTCACAGGAGAAAGCATACTACAGATTTGACAAAGATAAAATTCTCTTTTGGAAATATCTTATAACCGATAAACAAAACTTTCTGGATGAATTAAATAAAAGTTTTGATTTAAATATATATACTATCTATGCACATGAAAAACTGCAAAACAGATTTGACAACATAATCTCTCCTCAACCTAAAGAAAAAATCAAAAACTACGATATAAACAATCCGTTCGAATGGACAAAACTGCTCCAAAATATAAAGGATAAGAACCAGACTGTATTAAACAACAAAGCAGAAGAGTTTGATTATAAAAATACTATAGGACAATACACCTTTATAAAAGAGAGAGCCGAAAAATACAAAAAAAGTTATTTTCCTTTTCCATTTAAAGAGTATTTGAAAAAATATTCTCTAAAAAGGCAATCTCTGATACTTGCCATAGCCAGACAGGAAAGTAGATTTATACCAGCTTCGGTTTCAACTTCATATGCTCTTGGAATGATGCAGTTCATGCCCTTTTTGGTAAAAGCAACAGCAAAAAAACTAAAACTTGAAAAGTTTGATTTGGATATGATATTTAATCCAAAAACAGCCTATATCTTTGCAAATGATCATCTAAACTATCTTGAAAAAAAGCTCAAACATCCTTTATATATAGCCTATGCATATAATGGAGGTATAGGCTTTACCCGCAGACTGTTAAAATCAGGATATTTTTTTACCAAAAAGAAGAAGTATGAACCATTTCTAAGTATGGAACTTGTTCCTTACGGAGAAAGTAGAAAATATGCTAAAAAAGTACTTGCCAATTATATAATCTATATGCAGTTGTTGGGAGAAAAGATATCTCTACATCAACTTATTGAAGAGCTTTGACCAAATCATTACACCTTCTTTTTTTGGCTATATCTAAAGCAGTCATATTTTTGTTGTTTTTGGCTTTTATATCAACTCCTCCTGCAATTAAAAGTTTTATAACTTTGGAATAATCAAATCTGCAATCACCTGTTTTGGCTATTACATGTAAAGGAGTATTGCCATTTTTGTCTTTGATATTTACATCTGCACCTTTTTTTATTAAAAAAGCCACTACTTTGTCAGCTCCATACAAAGAAGCCTGAAAAAGAGGAGTTTTACCATCATAGATTTTAGAATTTATATCTGCACCGTTATTTATCAAATACTTAACCGTTTCCAAATTAGAATTAAGTGATGATGCCCAAAAAAGAGGTGTTGCATCTTTAAAGCCTTTTTCATCAAGTTTTGCACCGTATCTGACAAGATACTTAATTACATCAACTCTTCCAACACTAGCCGGACAGTGAATAACACTATTGCCATCATGCCCCTTTTCATTGATATCCACTCCAAGTTCAACCAAGGAATAAACAACATAGTAATTACCTTCCAGGCAACTCATATATTGTGAAAAAGCACTTCTTTTTTCATTCTCATCGGAATCTTTCAATCTCTCTTTAAAATACTCTATTTTTTTGGCTCTATCTTTTATATCCGGAACAAATTTTTTGCTGTTATATCCTAGGTATAAGGAATCATTTGCAAAAATCATACTGACATAAAAAAGTATAAAAAAGATATTTTTTATCATTAATAATCCTTCTCAAACTTAAATTTTATACTTTTAAAATCATCTATATATATCTCTAAATCAACAAAATTACTATCTATCTTCTTTGCTCTTACAAGATAGTAGAAGCTCCAAGGATTCGCGGCAGGAACCATACTTAGCAAAAAATCATCTCTCTTTAGCTTTTTTACTAAAATTGGTTTGTTACCCTCTATTTTAAAAAAAGTATTTTTTAAAACTTTCTCTTTATCCAACTCTCTATTATCTATACTAGGAAAATGAAGACCAACTACAAACTCTTCATACTCTTTGGAATCTCTGTAATCCAAAGAATCCAAATATGTAGCTGTTATAAATATTTTTATTTTACCATTTTGAAAAAGTTCGGCTTTCTTTGTATTTGCCACAGCCTGTTCGGTTCTGTTTTTGCTCTCTTTGTAAAGACTGTCATGTTTATATGAACACCCGGAAACAAACAGTACTGCCAAAATATATGTAAAAATTCTAATCATTTATCTTCTCCAGTTGATAAACTGATGTTACGCACCATATGGTATTCATAGCAAAACAAGAAAGTTTATAA
>CAYRRJ010000225.1:0-3286 GCA_964426645.1 uncultured Campylobacterales bacterium
AGGTCGACTTTGAGGGAATGGGAAAGGGGTTTTGTGTAGATAAGGTGAGTGGACATTTCAGAGACAAGGGCATCAAAGAGATGAAAATCGCAGCAAGCGGTGATATACGCTGTCTTAAAAGGTGTCTTATTGAGATATACAATCCTTTAGCTAAAGAGCCTCTACTGCGTTTTGAGACCAAATATGAAGATATGGGTATCTCTACAAGCGGGAACTATAACCGCTATGTTCAAACACCCAAGCACAACCATCTTATCAATCCAAAAACAAAAGAGTCGCAAAAAAACTTCATCTCCACCACACTTATCTCAAAGCTTCCAAGCAGTGATCTTGATGCCTATGCAACAGCAGCCAGTGTGATGCCAAGAGAGAAGGCCATAGCATTTTTACAGAGTCTGGATCTGGCATATATAGTACTGAATGCACAAAAGGAGCTGCTTGTTTCGAAAAATCTCGAGGAGTTTATCGTAAAGAGATAGCGTGAAAGAGCAGCCAGAGCGCGTAGAGTGTTAAAAGTTCAAAAAGAACAAAGCTCAAGAGTTTTACATAAACAAAAAATGTTGCTCCCAAAATGATAAAAATCGGTGAAAAAAGCTCTATAAACGCAGTAGTGAAAAGTGCAATGCTTAGGAGGTAGAGTTTTTGTGATTTTCGTAACTTTGTAAAGAGTCCAAAGTGCAGTACTACCATCAAGAAGAGTCCAAAACCAAAGATATGCGGCAGAATGATTTTTAGTAGACCTGCGAGTGTTTTAGGTGTGAGAAACAGTCTCTCATTGCCAAGATAGTAGTGTAAAATATCGCTATATGAAAGACCTATTTTTGTGATGAAAAGAGCGATACTGCTTGCAAGCAGTATGATGCTAAAGAGTAAAAAGTATAAAACTGCGTAGTTATAGTATTTTTGCATGGAGTCTCCAAAGCGCATAGATGCTCATCAAAACACTCAGCGCATGCCAGAGAAAAAAACTACCAAGATAGAGTAGTACAAATATCTCTGAGTAGAAGTATGCAAGTGCTAAAAAAAGGAGTGAGAGCAGAGCAGAGATAAGATTGATATTTAGCGTCAGCAGTGCAAAAAACGATATCTTTGCTACACGGATAAAGGCTGCACTGAGTGTGAGTAAAAGCATCATCATAAAAAATATCTCCCCATGGATATACTCCAAGAAAGAGGCCTGAGAGATGGGCTCTATGAACTCCTGTTCATCTCCAAAGAGTGTGGCACTGAGCGTTGTTTGTGTTACTCCAAGAACGCTCTGTTTTACAAAGATATCTATCCCGAGATAAAGTAGTGTAGAGAGTAAAAGAGCAGTGAGCATAACGACCATAGAACGCTCTTTATGAATATTTTTTATGAGAGTAAAACGCATCTAGTCTCCTGTTATTAAAATTTTGGCATACAGAGCAAACGCAATGCGTGAACCCTGCGTGACACTGCGGGCACTGAGTGTTGCACCTGTGATGCTTGCCACTTCACGGTTGAGTTTGAGCATCTGCTTCGTATCTTGTTGCTTAAACTGCTCCAGCCACGCTTTTGTCGGCAGGTACTCACGAGGTTCATTAAAGGCTATGATCTCGATATCTTCAAGAAGTCCATCTTTTATGACATAGAGAACAACTGCATTTTTAGAGCGTACTTTTTTATTGATAAGAATACCGTAACCCAGTGCTTTATTCTTCTTTTTTGCTATGTAGATTCTGTATATCTTTGTATCTAGTTTGACACCTGCTCGTTTTTGAACAGCAAGAGCCTCTTTTTTTGAGAGAAGAATATTTTTTTTACTGATGATTGTGTTTGCTGAGAAGCTCTCAGCCATAGCCTCCACAGGGGAGACTAAAACCTGAGCAGATGCACCAATGGCTACAAACAGTGCAAAAAAGAGAGCTTTCATCTAAAATATAAATCCCATAGAGAGGCTGAAAGTATCATCACTCTGGGATGCTCCGTCTGTTTTTGCTCTGGCATAGTCTGCTTTTAGTACAACCTGTGGATGTACAAAGTAGTTTGCTCCGAGTGTCACTGTACGTGTTGCACCATTTTTACTGCCATCTCCAAGTTCAGCCTCTGCGTTTACACTCTCATACTGCACAAAAATCGGCAAAGATTTTTCTGAATGGCTCAGTGACAAGATGTCATAGCTGAGGTTGATGTATCCGCCTTGTGCCTTTTTGACCTCAGTTGCATTTGCATCACTTCTGTTTGTCTGTGTGTAGACACCATAGAGACGTGCTCCGCTGTTTTTATAGTCAAGATGGATATCACTCATCACCAAAGTATTGTCCTTGTAAAGAGAGATCCCGCTGTTTAGACCCTTGATGCCCGAGTAGTCAAGACGTGCGACAATGGCTCCGCTTGGATCGCTGTTTACAAAGGTGCCACCTCTCCCGCCTCGAAGCCATTTTGCTCCGTTTGGGGCACTTTTCAGTGCTGTAAGGAGTGCTGTTTTATACTGCAGACCCTCAAAGATCTCTCCATAGGCCATTATACCGCTCTCGCTCCATGTTGAGGGAATGAGGTACTTTGCAGTTGATGGTCTTTGAACAGTATTAAAAAGAGTAGGTTCATGGCGTTCATTTATAAGTCCCATCGGTACAAGCATACTTCCTACACGTATGTTGAAGTTGTTGTTATGTAAAAAGTCAAGGTACATAAACTCAACGATAACCTCTCCGCCTTCACTGACACCATTCTCATTTGCCACACCGCCATGTTCAAACTCTATCTCTGTATTGAGTATAACAGTGTCTGAAAATTTGTACCCGATATACGGTACAAATCTGTAAACATCCACGCTGGAACTTGTTCCTGTATTTGCGTAGTACATCTCACCATATCCGCCGATACTAAGAGGTGACTTTGAGTAGTAGACCTTAGAAGCAGCACTTCCAAGTCCACTGTGGGATTTTTTTGTATCTACTGTTGTGTAGTTAAAACCTGTTTTGAGATCACTTGTTTCATCTATGAGAATCTGTGTTGTCTCTTTGATCTCTTGGAGCTCCTGTTTGAGCTGTGCTATCTCTGTCGCTGTATCTGCGTTTAGTGCGCTTCCCATCACTACAAGAGCAGTTAGTGTAGTTGCAATTTTAAATTTCATTTTTCTTCCTTTTTAATAATGATAAGTATTATCGTTATTGTTATTTGGTGAAATTCTACATTTTAGTTCCTTAAGTATATGATATTAATAATAGTTATTAATTAGTATTTATATTGGATTAAGAATGAAAATACAACACAAAGCAGACACACTTTCGTTGTATACTTTTAGCAACAAAAGAAAAAAGGA
>CAYRRJ010000226.1:0-3281 GCA_964426645.1 uncultured Campylobacterales bacterium
GATTTTTTAAGGCATATAGAAAGAACAAACTTTTTGCTTTTTATGTGTGATTTGTCAAATTTCAGAGATTTGAATGAGCAATTGGCAACTCTTAAAAAAGAGTTGGAAAACTTCTCTTCAACTCTTGCAAAAAGAGAATTTGCCATAGCATTAAGCAAATGTGATACTTTAAGTAAAGAAGAAGTTAATAAAAAAGTTCATGATATGATGGATTTTTTAAATTTGACTCAAGATAAAAATCAGAAGAGATTGAAGTTGGACGGAGAGTATGACTATTTTATACAAGATTTGTATGAGAGAGATAAAACTTTGCCATATTTTATCCTTCCCATATCTTCCGTGGCAAATATTAATATAAATGCCTTGAAATATACTTTGGCAGATATTGTATATAGGAAAAAAGAAGAGAAGGCTAAAGAAGATGAAGAATAGAGTAGTTGTAAAAGTAGGGACTCATGTTTTAAGTGAAAACAACAGACTCCATAAAAAGCGGATGTACAATCTTGTTGAGTTTTTGGTAGAGCTTATGGAAAAGTATGAAGTTATACTTGTCTCTTCGGCAGCTGTTGCTGCAGGATATCCTCATCTTAAACTTGATAAGAGCAAATTGCATAACAGACAGGCGATAGCTGCTATAGGACAGCCTCAGCTTATATCTGCATATAATAAAAAACTTGAGAAATTTGGTAAAATCGGTGCACAGATTCTTTTGACTGCAGATGATTTTGACTCAAGGAAGAGAACATACCATGCAAAATGTACGATAAATACGCTAATAGAACATGGAATACTTCCTATTATAAATGAAAATGATGCAACAGCTACAGAAGAGTTGGTCTTTGGTGACAATGATCAGTTATCAGCTAGAGTTGCTCATTATTTTGATGCCGGAATGTTGATACTTCTATCAGATATAGACGGTTATTACGATAGCGATCCAAATAAGAATCCAGATGCTAAAATAAAAAAAGTGGTTTATACTATAGACGAAAATGAATTAAAAAATGAATCTGTTTCCAGTTATACTTTTGCAACCGGAGGTATTGTAACCAAATTGAAAGCGGCAGATTATCTTCTTAAAAAGGGTAAGAGTATGTTTATAGCCAGCGGATTTGATTTGGATGATGTGAAAAGTTTTATGCTTGATGGAGTGCACAAAAGAGGTACTCTCTTTACATGTAAGGAGAGTTGATGCGTTTGGTTTTTATGGGTACGCCCGATTATGCTACCAGGATATTTGAAGAGATTTTAAAAGAGGGAATTTTTGAAGTTCCTCTTTTGGTAACGCAAAAAGACAAACCGGTTGGAAGAAAGCAGGTTTTAACTCCTCCTCATATAAAAAAATGGGTAGAGGATAACTCCTTGGATATAGATATATATCAGCCTGACTCATTAAAAACTAAAGAGGCTGTTGAAAGAATTTCATCTTATAAGCCTGATATTATAGTAGTTGCCGCTTACGGAAAAATACTTCCAAAAGAGATATTGGATATCTCTCCATGTATCAATCTTCATGCTTCAATTTTGCCAAAATATAGAGGTGCTAGTCCTATACAGAGTGCTATCTTAAATCAAGAGAGTTTAAGCGGAGTTACTGCTATGATGATGGAAGAGGGGCTTGATAGTGGCGATATACTTGCATTTAGATATGTTGATTTTAAAGATATAAGGGTTGATAAGGCTTTTGATATTTTATCTGAAGCAGCAGCTAAACTTTGTATTAAAGTGTTGAAAGATTTTAAAAATCTAAAATCTATAAAACAGCTTGACTTTGATGCCTCAAAATGTGTAAAGATAAAGAAAGAGAATGGTTTAATCAGTTTTGCTCAGAGTGCTTTGGATATATATAGGAAATATTTGGCATATACACCATGGCCTGGACTGTTTTTGGAAAATGGTTTGAAACTAAAAGAGTTAAAACTATATTTGGGAGATGGTAAAAACAGTAGTATTGGAAGGATTGAAAAGATTTTGGATAACTCTATAGTTGTTACATGTAAAGAGGGAATGGTAGAGATTGTAACTCTTCAAGCACCATCTAAAAAAGCTGTAAATGCGCTTGAATATATAAGGGGGAAGAGAATTGGAGTTGGAGATATACTGGTTTAGTGAAATAGACTCAACTCATAAATATCTGGTTTCAAAGATAAAAGAGGGAAGAATTACTGTGCCAACCCTTGTAGGAGCTGATTTTCAAACTGACGGAGTAGGGAGCAGAGGAAACAGTTGGAAGGGGCTGAAAGGAAATCTGTTTTTCTCTTTTTGTGTAAAAGAGAAACACTTGCCAAAAGATTTACATTTGGCTTCAACATCTATCTACTTTGCATGGTTGATGAAAGAGGTTATAAGCTCAAAAGGCTCGAAAACTTGGATAAAATGGCCTAATGATTTTTATTTGGAAAATCGAAAAATAGGTGGAGTTATCACTACAAAAATAGGTCAGGATATAATCTGTTCTATGGGTATAAATATAGTAGAAGCTCCCGATGATTTCGGAGTTTTAGATATAAATATCAAGCCTAGAAAATTAGTGGAAGACTTTTTGGAGATTATGAAAAAAAATTTTTCATGGAAGAAAGTTTTTAGCAAATATAAGATAGAATTTCAAAATAACAGAAGTTATTCTTTTCATGTGGGCGGGAAGATAAAATCATTAGCGGATGCAAAGTTGTGTGAAGACGGCTCTATAGAGTTAGAAAAAAGAAGGGTGTATAGTTTAAGATGAGCGAAATTATAGTTATAGCAAATCAAAAAGGCGGTGTGGGCAAAACAACAACTGCTGTCAATTTAGCGGCCTCTTTAGCAGTTGCTGAGAAAAAAGTTCTACTTATAGATATAGATCCTCAGTCAAATGCCACAACTGGGCTTGGTTTTCATAGAAATGATTATGAATACAACATCTATCATGTTTTGATAGGTAGAAAAAAACTCTCTCAGGTGATTTTGGAGACTACTTTACCTACTCTTCATCTAGTACCTTCAAATATAGGGCTGGTTGGAGTTGAAAAAGAGTTTTATGATGTTAAAACAAAGGGCAGAGAGTTAATACTCAAAAATAAAATAAAAGAGATAGAAAATGATTATGATTATATAATCATAGATTCTCCTCCTGCATTAGGAAGTATAACCATCAACGCTCTTAGTGCTGCAAATTCTGTTATTATTCCTATACAGTGTGAGTTTTTTGCACTTGAAGGTTTAGCTCAGCTTTTAAATACTGTAAAACTGATTAAAAAGACGATAAATCCTAAGTTGGAGATAAAAGGGTTTTTGCCTACTAT
>CAYRRJ010000227.1:0-3263 GCA_964426645.1 uncultured Campylobacterales bacterium
GTGCATCCCAAAATGCTTCATAGTCTTCAACCAATAAAGAGTCTATGAGATAAAAACCTGTTATATGGTCTATGTCAAATTCATAACCAAGCCGTCCTGATACAGGAAGCCATCCAAGTTTGACACTGAAAAAGTATATCATCACCAGTCCCAGCCAAAAGACCGGCATTGATACCCCGGCAAGTGCTCCAAACATACTTCCATAGTCAAATATGGAGTATCTTTTTACTGCTGAAATAATTCCGGCTCCAATTCCAAAAAATATGGCAAAAAACATAGCAACTACAGATAATTCCACAGTTGCCGGAAATCTGTCATTGAACTCACTTAGCACACTTTCATTGGAATTTGCAGATACTCCAAAATCTCCGTGAGCCAGATTTTTCATGTATATATAGTATTGCTCGTAAAGAGGTTTGTCAAGTCCCAGTTTTGCTCTCAAATCAGCTATTGATTTGGGATTTGCTTTATCTCCAAGAAGTGCTACTGCAGGATCCCCTGGAGTTAGATGTACCATGGAAAAAACCAAAAGAGTGACACCAAAAAGAGTAGGGATTGTCCAAAAGAGTCGTTTTAGTATATACGAAAACAAATATCTCTCCTTTATATTATTGACTTTTTATAAAATAATTTCAAAATTATCTTATAAAAAACCTTTACATGTAAGAGAATAATCCCTTACATGTAAAGAATAGGGTTATTTATCCAACCAAACTTTTTTGAAGATTCTTTTTCCAAGAGGGCTTAATTTGAAGTTCATAACATTTTTTCTGATTGGTTCAACAACCAAAGAGTTTGCTATAGTTACCCAAGGAACTTCTTTTGCAAAGACTTCTTGAGCTTGTTCGTAAAGCTTTGTTCTCTCTTTTATATCTGTCGTAACTTTTGCTTTTGCAACAAGAGCATCAAACTCTTTGTTTTTCCATCCCGCTCTGTTTGATGCAGGAATCTTAGCTGCATGTGAAGTTAAAAGTACATCGAGGAAGTTATCTGGATCTCCATTGTCGCCGGTCCATCCAAGAAGACAAGAGTCATCTTCAAAATGTCTTCCTTTGTTAAGATAAGTACCCCAGTCATAACTAACTATTTTGGTTTTTACTCCTACTTTTGCAAGGTCAGCTTGCATAGCTTCTGCGACTTTTCTTGCATTTGGCATATACGGACGAGCAACAGGCATAGCCCATAATTCAAATTCAAGATTTTCATAACCTGCTTCTTTTAGCAACTGTTTTGCTTTTTCAGGATTATATTTATATTTTGTGATGTTAGGGTTATAACTCCACATAGTAGGAGGAATAGGAGAATAAGCCGGTCTTCCGAAACCTGCATAGATAGCTTTTACTATAGCTTCTTTGTTGATTGCATAGTTTATAGCTCTTCTTACTCTTACATCTCTAAACGGAGCAAACTTAACTTGGTCAAGTGCCAAATATCCCACATTTAACCCCTCTTGTTTTACAAGTTTTATATTAGGGTTTGCTTCTAGTGATGCAACCTCTTCAGGATTTGGGAAATCCATAACATGGATTGAGCCTACTTTAAGCTCAGCTGCTCTTACAGAAGAGTTAGGGATAACTTTTAGTATCAGTTTGTTGATATAAGGTTTTCCATCCCAGTAATCTTTGTTTGCTTTGAAAATGATTTTGTCATCTTTAACCCATTTTACAAACACAAAAGGACCGGTTCCAACAGGATATCTGGATAATTTGTCAGCTTTTCCCTCTTTAAGTAAATCATTTGCATATTGACTTGAAAGTATAGATGCAAAATCCATTGCCATATTTGACAAGAAAGGGGCTTCAGGTTTGTTTAGTATGAATTTTACAGTATATTTATCAATTTTTACAACATCTTTCACTATTTTGTCCATATTCATAGCACCCCAGTACTTGTAAGTACCGCCTACTGAGTTAAAAGGATGTTTTTTGTCATACTGTCTTTTGAAAGAAAATATAACATCATCTGCTGTAAATTCATTTTTCTTGTTATAAAATTTTGTAGGCGCAAAATAGTCACCTTTTCTCAGATGAAAGGTATATTCCAATCCATCTTAGGTAGTTGTAACAAATTTACCATAATAAAACAGGAAAGATATACAATGATAATAAAAGATATTTTGGTCAGTACTCTGCAAATTCCACTGATAAAACCGTTTAAAACTTCACTGAGAAATGTGACACTTCTAGAGTCTATAGTAGTAGAGATAAAAACAGACTGTGAGACAGTGGGTTATGGAGAGACTGCTCCAACCGAAGCTATCACAGGAGAGAGTACTAAGAGTATAATATCAGCTATAGATATGATAAAAAAATCTGTTGTAAATAAAGATATAAAAGATTTTAACTCTTTGATAAATATGGTACAAAACTCCATAAAAGGAAACAACAGTGCCAAGTCCGCTGTAGAGATAGCTCTATATGATATATATTCACAATTTTTAAATTTACCTCTTTACAGATGTCTAGGAGGCAGTAAAACAGAATTCAAGACAAATATAACTATAAGTTTAAATGATATTGATACTATGATACAAGACTCTATGGAAGCCTCAAAAAAAGGTTTTGATTCTTTAAAGATAAAACTGGGGGATAACTATAAAGAGGATATTCAAAGGGTTGAAGAGATAAGTAAAATATTGGATAAAAATATCTCTTTGAAACTTGATGCAAATCAGGGATGGAGTAAAGAGGAGACTCTGTTTTTTTTGAATGAAATAGAAAAAAGAGGGGTAAATGTAGATTTTATAGAACAACCACTAAACAGATATGATATAGACGGTTTAAGATATATAAAAGAGAGGACTTCTATACCGATACTTGCCGATGAGAGTGTTTTTTCTCCTAAAGATGCTATAAAACTTTTGGAGTTGAATGCTACTGATATGATAAATATAAAACTTGATAAATGCGGTGGAATCTCCAAAGCACTCTTAATAGCAGATATTTGTAGAGAATATGATATAAAATGTATGATTGGTTGTATGTTGGAAGGTGCTGTAAGTGTTGGGGCTGCTGCTCATGTTGCTTCTGCAAGAAGCGATGTTATAGTATCTTATGATTTGGATTCTCCTATGTTGTGCAAAGAGATTCCTGTGGTTGGGGGAGTAGAGTTTAAAGCGCCTTTTGTAACACTTGGTAAAAAAAACGGACTTGGTATAGAAAGAATAATAAAATAAAAATAAATTTATAATAAACAAGACTCTCTAATCAGATAGAGATAATCAGTATGATTTTAGCTCTTTTAACAATATTTCCGAAAACTTG
>CAYRRJ010000228.1:0-258 GCA_964426645.1 uncultured Campylobacterales bacterium
TATAAAAACAATCTGCTGGTGATACTATTGTTGGGGCATTTAGAGATGTATCTCTTTGTATAGTTATATGTGTAGGAACATTAATCCCTGTAATTACAACCGGTTCGCTTGTAACATTTGTATTATTTGGAATTACATCTCTTTTAAATCCGAAATCAAACGGATTTGGTGTTGAGTCTTCAGCCAAAGGATCTGCTTTTGTTGTTACTTTATAAGTAAAATCACCTATATAATCAACTGGAAGAGTTACTTGAACAT
>CAYRRJ010000228.1:268-3256 GCA_964426645.1 uncultured Campylobacterales bacterium
CTGTTGAATACTCTGATGAAGATGTCACTTTAAGTCTTAATTTCTGCCCGTTTGAAATAGTTCCGCTACTATTAACAAAATCTGCTCCATCTATACTGTAAGAGCCTCCGGTTACGGAAATAACTCCACTTCCTCCGTATATACCATCTATTATAACTTCATTGGATATATACTCTACACCGGTAGAAGCTTCAACTGTATCTGTAAAGCTTATATTGTTATCCAGACTCATTGTACCATTTAGTGCAGACTCTGCATCATCCGGAGGCGTTGCACCATCAACATTATCCTGAATTGTTGCAGCAACTTCTGCCAAATCAACATCTGCAACTTTTTCTTTAAGTTCATCCAAGGCAGCAACTGCACTCTTATCAACTTTTCCATCACTTAAATCATCACCCAGTTTATTCAGTACATCTTCAGGATTTGCTGTATTTAAGAGTGCAGAAGAGACTATCAAAAGCTGAGCGTTGTCTTTTGTATTGCTTCCTCCCTCTGTAGGGTCCAACTCTTCAAGTTTGACATTATCAGAAAGGTTAAAAAGTTTCTTTACACTCTCCTGCGCTTCCGTTTTTGCAGTCGCAATAGAAGCTCCTGCCGCCATTTTAGCTTTCATCGCTTTTGCCGCAATATCCGTAAAAATATTTATATTTGCAGGGACACTGCTTCCGTCAACCAAATCAACTATACAGGAGAGTCCTTTTGTAGCAGGAAGATTCATATATGTTCCGGTGTTTTCATTCAGATAATCGCCACTTATAACAAACTCTGTAGCACCTGTCCAAGTCAAAGAGGTTCCAAAACTAAAACTTCCCCTTGAATCTGTAGTAACTGTACTTGATGAAGTAGCACTTCTAGTACCATCACTGTTCAATTTATAGGCCACTACCGCTGAACCCTCTTTAAAAGGTCCTTTTACACCGGCACCGGCTCCCCCGGAGGATGTACTAGAGGCACCACCACCTCCTCCACCACAACCTGTGATACCAACTATCACAAAAAAAGACAAAGAGAAAATATATCCTCTTAAAATCACATTTAACACAACCCATCCTTTCATTATAGAATTTCTTACTATAATTATATATCAATAAAGTTTTACAGTTGTGCCAAAGCTGTGCCAAAGCAAAATTTTATAAATTTCTATCAAAAAAAATGGGCTAATGTATATAAAAGTAACATCAGAAAAAACCAATAATACAATAATAAAAAGATAATTCCAAATAGTGATACAAATCTAATATAAAGTATTTACACAGATGTCAAGTTCATAGAGAATATAGGCAAAAGCATAGCAACAACTATAAATCCTATGACGACACCTACAAAAAGGATAAGGACAGGTTCTAGTAAAGAGAGTAACATATCTATCTTTTCACTGTTTTCCTGAGCATAGAGTTCTGAGAGATTTTCCAAAATTTCCCTCATCTGACTAGTCTCTTCTCCTAAAGAGATAGCCTGTATAAAAGATTTATCAATCTTATATTTTCCCTTGAGCATAGAGTTTGAAAGCTTTTTTCCTTTTACCAGTTCATTTGAACTATTTTTAAAAAGCTCTGATAAAACTTCGTTTTTTAAAGTAGATGAAGAGAGTTTTATCGCCTGAACAAATGTTACACCTGAACTTAAAAGTACAGATACCATATAAGAAAACTTTGCTAATTCAGAAGTCTCTATAATCTTACCAAAAAGAGGAAGTTTCAACAAAAGCATATCTACCAGATATCTGATTTTTACAAATCTTCTATATACATATATAAATATAAAAAAAGCTATCATCAAAAAAGATATAATTATGAGCCAATTCTCTTTTACTCCATCTCCTAGATATATGACAAACTGAGTTATCTTAGGTAATTGCTGATTTAAACCTTCAAACATGGCTGTAATCTTAGGTACTACAAAACTAAGCATAAAACCAACCATTAAAATAGAAACAAATATGATAAAAAAAGGATAAACCATAGCACTTGCAACTTTGCTTTTAATCATATCCTGATTTTTCATAAAAACCGACATCTCTTTTAAAACACGACTGAGAGAGCCTGACTCTTCAGCTACTTTTATAGAGTGTTTGTAAAATCCGGGTATTTTATAGACACTTTGAGCTTCCAAAGCACCATAAAAACTTTTTCCTTCACTTAGCAACTCTTCCAAAGAATTAAAAAAAGAGCTCAGTTTATTATCATCACTATAATGGTTTTTTTCAAGTTTTACAGCATATACGACAGAAGATACTCCGGATTTTAGATATATAGACAGATTTCTGCTTATAGTTGCCAACTGCTTTGAAGGAATCTCTTTTTTAAAAATATCAAAATCAAAAAATCTCTTTTTCTCTTTTAAGAGACTGTAGATTATATCTCTACTTTTTAGTTTTAGCTTGGCTTCTTCTATATCTTTGGCTTCGATATAGCCTTTAACTCTTTTTGAATTTTTATCTATACCTTTATATTTGAAAAGCATTTAATCTCTCATACCGACTCTTAAAGCTTCTGGCAAACTTGTTACACCATCTTCTACTAATCTTTCTATCTTAGATGAGAGTAATACTAAACCTTTATTAACCATAGCTTCTCTTATCTCAAAATCCTTCATGCCGTTTTTAAGCATCATTTTCACATCATCATCCATCAAAAAAAGCTCTCCAACTGCAATTCTCCCTCTATAACCGGTAAAATTACACTCACTACATCCAACTGCCTCATAAAACTCACCATTTTTTCTTTTACATCTGCTACAAAGTTTTCTAACAAGTCTTTGAGAAAGGACACCAAGCAAAGATGAGCTTATCAAAAACTCTTCCACACCCATATCTATAAGTCTTGTTATGGCAGCTGCTGTATTGTTGGTATGCAGTGTTGATAAGAGAAGATGCCCTGTAAGTGCTGCCTGTACTGCTATTTTTGCTGTTTCACTGTCCCTAATCTCCCCTACCATTATGATATCAGGATCTTGCCTTAAAATAGACCTGAGTCCAGCTGAAAA
>CAYRRJ010000229.1:0-3245 GCA_964426645.1 uncultured Campylobacterales bacterium
GGAGAAAATTTAAAATAACTTTTTACTCTGTTTTTCAGTTTTTTTGCCTTTCCTATATAGAGAAGTTTTCCGTCTTTATTAAAAAATTGATAAACTCCGGCACTTTGGGGAAGACTTTTAATCTTTTTTTCTAACATTTGCATTTATGGTTTCTCTTATTGCTTCAAAAAGTTTTTTTAATTCTTTGTCTTTTGCAAAATTTTTAAATTTTGCAAAAGAGCGCTCTTTATAAAGTACTTTTCTATCAGTTAGAAAGTTATAATAATTCTGTTTTGGTTTGTTGGTTACAAATGCTTTTATTTCTTTATTTGCCATAAAAGAACATTCTGGATGAAATTCTACAAACTTGTTTAATATACTCTTTATCAAATTGCGTTTATAATTAAACTCCATTTTTATGCTTGGATGTTCGAGTACAAAAAAAAGTGTATCGTTTTTATGATATATAAACCTTACATGTTTACTTAAACTTTTGGGCAGCAGTAAAAGCATCTCGTTATAACAATCGAGTTGTTTTAAATTTTTTAAGTAAGGTTGTGATTTTAAATGAGAAATTATCTGATTTGCCTTTTTCATGTCCTGATTATAACATCTCTTAGCTTTAGTATAGTTGGTTGTGGATATAAAGCATCACCTGTATATAAGACTAAAGAGACCAAGAAGTAGGCTATGAAAGAGATATACGATGTTTTGATTGTTGGTGCAGGAATAGCAGGGTTGCATACGGCTATGTCTCTTGATAGAGATATGAAAGTTCTTGTTTTGGCAAAAGACTATGCATGGGAGTGCAATACCTTCTATGCACAAGGGGGTGTGGCTGTAGCTGTTGATGATGATGACATATCTTTACATGTAAAAGATACTCTCAATGCAGGTGCAGGTTTGTGTAACAAAGATGCTGTTGAGGTTTTATGCTCTGAAGGTCCCGAAGTTATAAAAAAATTTATTGAGAAAGGATTCAGATTTGACAGAGATGAAAAAGGAAATTTGCTATACACCAAAGAAGCAGCACACTCGAGAAATAGAATTTTGCATGCCGGAGGAGATGCTACAGGCAGATATATACATCTGTTTTTGATGAACAAATTAAAATTTCCAATACTTTATAATACTCAAGTTACTGATTTGTTGATTAAAAACGGAGAATGTTTTGGTGTAAAGGTTTTTCATAATAATGAAATCTTTAATATTTATTCCAAGAAAGTAGTAATTGCCAGCGGAGGAGTAGGGTCTTTGTATGAGTATCATACAAATGCAAGAACAATCAGTGCTGATATGCAAGGGATAGCCCTTTCCCATGGTATAGAATTGCAGGATATGGAAATGATGCAGTTTCATCCAACCGTTTTTGTTAAAAATCAGTCTGTAAGAAAACAGCTTTTAAGCGAATCTCTAAGAGGAGAGGGGGCAAAGGTTATAGACGAAGACGGTAAAAGGTTCCTTTTTGATTATGACTCGAGAGGAGAACTAAGCCCCAGAAATGTAGTATCTCAGGCTATTTTTGACTATAGCCAAAGTACTGCCAAAGAAGTTTATCTGGATTTGAGTTCTTTTGACAAAGAGTTTTTTTCCAAAAGATTTCCAAGTATCTATTTTAATATGAGAGATATGGGATATGACCTTCCTATGCAGAGGGTTCCGATTTCCCCGGCTTTTCATTATTCAATGGGTGGTGTAAAATGTGATTTGAAAGGAAGAGTGCCAAAGATAGAATCTTTATATGTTGTAGGAGAAGTTGCCAGCAGTAGGGTTCATGGAGCTAACAGACTTGCCAGTAACTCTTTGCTGGAAGGGTTGGTTTTTTCAAAAAGAGTTGCAAAAGATATAAAATCAAATATAGATAAAAACAAAACTGTAGTAGAATTTGATGAAGGAGAGTACAGTTTAATCAAAAAAGGAGATAAAGAGTTAAAAAATGAGCTTAGACATTTGATGTGGAGCTATGCAGGAATCAAAAGAGAGAGAAAAAAACTGCAAAAAGCTTTAAATCGTGTTAAAGAAATGTTAGAATTACCTACGGGAAAACTTTTGAAGTTAAGATTGCTTACTTCAAAAAAAATCATACAGAGCGCTCTGGAGAGAAAAGAATCTTTAGGTGCACATTATATCATAGGAGATGAATAAATGAAGTTATTGGGATTGTTATTGACGTTGAGTGCCAGTGCATTTGCAAGTGGTGGAGAAGATTTGACCGGTACATGGGTCGGTATTGCTTCTTTGATTATTTTTGTTATCGGCTACTATGTGATAGCTGCAGAAGAGATTTATCATATAAACAAAGCCAAACCGGCGTTGTTTATAGGTTCATTTATATTTATGCTTATAGGTTTTTATTTTTTTATAAACGGTTTGGATAAAGAGCCTTTGTCTCATGAAGTAGATAATCTTATTTTGGAGATTGCAGAGATTTTCTTCTTCTTGTTGGTTGCTATGACATATATAGAGACTTTGATAGAGAGAAATGTTTTCAATACCTTGAAGTATAATTTGGTATCAAAAGGTTACTCATATAAGAAGCTTTTTTGGTTAACCGGTACTTTGGCATTTTTTATCTCTCCTGTTGCAGATAATCTTACAACTGCGCTTATACTTTCAACAGTGTTGATAACTATTGAAAAAGAGAGAAAGGATTTCTTGGTCCCAGGTGCTATCAATATCGTTGTAGCTGCAAATGCAGGTGGAGCTTGGAGTCCTTTTGGAGATATTACGACTCTTATGGCATGGACTGCTGAAAAAGGTAGTTTTTTCGATTTCTTTTATCTTTTTGTTCCATCTATTGCCGGTTGGTTATTGACTGCCTGGCTGTTATCTCTTTTTGTACCAAAAGGCGAGCCTCATTTCAATGCTGCTACAGAGGAGAAACAAAGAGTTTATGAAGGTGGAAAAGTAGTAATGGTACTAGGTGTTTTGACAATTGTAAGTGCAGTACTCTCTCATCAGCTTTTTCATCTGCCTGCCATGTGGGGTATGATTTTTGGTCTTTCTTTGTTAAAACTGTTTTCATACAGACTTAAGAAAAAATCAAATGTAGATATAAATATTTTTGAATCTATTGCAAAAATAGAACACTATACTCTACTATTCTTTTTCGGTATATTGGCTGCTGTTGGAGGACTTCACTTTTTGGGATTTTTGGATTTGGCGGTCAAGCTGTATGATACTGCTGGACCTACAGCTGTAAATATTGGTGTAGGATTTTTATCTGCTATAGTTGACAATGTACCTGTTATGAGTGCTGTTTTGAA
>CAYRRJ010000230.1:0-3228 GCA_964426645.1 uncultured Campylobacterales bacterium
GATTTCCTTGTGCTTTGCACTCTCTGTGAGAAACCTTTGCCTTGCACTAAAGCATCACTAAAGTCACTATGCATATCATATGGTGCGTAAGGTCAGTTATCAAATAATATTTAGGTAGAGACTACACAGTTTCTGCCACTTTCTTTTGCTTTATATAGCATATTATCGGCTGTTTTTAAAACATCATAAGGTTTTGTGGCATCTTTTGGAGATGAAGCGACTCCTATACTTACGGAGAGTTTTACTTTTTTCTGGTTTTGATTTTTGATTTTTTTCCTAGGTTTTTCTTTTGGTCTGTTTTTTTCTCTTATTACAAATCCTCGTTGATATATGTTTTGTCTTATCTCTTCAAGATAAGGAAGGGTATCCGATAAATTTTTGTTGTTAAATACTATGACAAATTCTTCACCTCCATATCTGTAAGCTTTTCCTTTTCCTTTAATCGAAGATAATCCGGAAGCGACAAGTTTTAAAACCTCATCACCGGTATCATGACCATAGGTATCATTGAATTTTTTAAAAAAATCTATGTCAACCATAGCTATGGTATATTTTTTCCCAAGTCTTAGAAATTCTTCTTCAAGAGCTCTTCTTGAAGGTAGCTGTGTCAGAGTATCCATATAGGCCATGTCATAAGTCTCTTTCAACAAGGCATATAAAACTATACCGGATACAAATAACAATGATAGAAGAAAAGCACTACGGGTGTGAGTAAAAAATATAGGAGAGATTAAAAAAAGAAACATCCAGAAAGAAGCGTATTCGGTTTTTGTTTTGTATATTACAAATGAGCTTAAAAAGTTAAAAAGCAGTGTTAAAGTCAAAAGTAAAAATCCCAGTTGATATGTTTTAATATTCTTTGGCAGATTAAACCAGAAAATTCTATTGTCAAGAGAGTTTTTTAAATCTATTGTAAAAAATTTAAGAAGATAGTAGGAAAAGAGTATCAGTAAAATAATAACAGTAAATTTCAGTAATCCGTACAGATTGAAAAGCCCTCTCTCTTTTAAAAGGGAGATAAGTAAAAATCCCAAGGAAAGCGTTATCGGATATATATACCAAAATGCATTGTTTCCTCCTTCTAGGCCTATTAGAGAAGGATAAAACATATATATATTAAAAAATATTGTAATAATAAAAAACAGAAAGAGTTTGCTTTTATTAAAAAAAAGTGTAATAAGTATAACCAAAATATTTAAACCAAAAATTATGTCTTTAAAATATAGAATGAGTTTTATATGTTGAATTTCTTCAAAATACAGAAAAGATAGGAAAAGAACAAATAGAGTAAATACTGTAAAATTATAAGATTTCAATAGCATCTGTTGTATTTGGTTATCTGCATCTTAGTTTGTAAACCAGAGATGTGTTTTGAAAGTATGGTGGATATTTCATAGATACACTAAAATTTCTGAGTTCTCCCACTTTTAGATTTCTGGCAATTACAAAGTCTTTTGTAATAGTTGATTTTTTTTCATTCTTTTTTTTACTGAAAAAATTAAATCCGGAATTTGGTTTGAATACAGTAGAACCGTTTAGTTTGTTTCCTGTAATAGCATTGTTTACAAGTTTTACATTTAATATGCATTTTGAAATATCAAATTTACCTATATTCCTTACCATTCCTGTTAGTACAAATGATTCACTTATCAATACTCTGGTTTGAGATATATTTTCCAGTCTGGCTTTTTTTGTATATTTATCCAGTACAAACATAGAAAAAACAGCCAACATTGATATAACCAGAAAGTTTGAAAAAATCATAGCTGCCAGAACTTTCTTTCTTGTTTCCTTGAAAGAGAGTATTAACAGAATTATAAATATAATAAACAAAATGGCCAGAGTGATGATATGTACGATTGTAAAATAAGATACCATATCTACTCCTTAGTCAGTAACAGTTTGCGTCGATAGAAACATTTATATCTTTGCCGTATCTAAAATTATCCAAAACAACCCTCTTTTCAACAGAGGAATCAGTTTTGATTGTATCATTATATAAAATCGGTTTAAATTTGATAGGCTTTAGTTGATTTAGAAGATTTTTGTATTTGTTTTTGGAAGGTTTGTAGATTTTCAGTTTTACGAAACACTCTTTGAAATTGACCTTGGAGTTGTTTTTAATGGTAAAATCAATTATCAGTGTATCAGAAAAATGTAATTTTTGTATATTTATATGTTCTATTTTTACTGTTCTTATATTTTTATCCAAGATATATTTCAGGATAAATGGTCCTGCAAGAATAAGAATAAGAGAAAGCAAAAAAGACAAAAAGGATAAAACAGAAGACTTTTTACTGATAAGTATAGAAAAAATAACAAATATCAAAAAAGTTAGAAACAGCCAACCGTATGCTATATAATCATAGAAAGTGAAGTTATGAGTATAAAGTATAAGTGCTGTTTTTAACTCATTCATTTTTTTCTACTGTTTTTTTCCTCTATACCGCTTGTGCCTATTCTTCTTTTCAGCTCTTGCTTGACAAGGTCGGGATTTATGTCTCTTAGTCCCAAAGCTACTAAAGTATGAAAAGCTAAATCGGCACATTCATAGATTATCTCTTTTTTATCTTTGTCTTTTACGGCAAAACAGAATTCTCCTGCTTCTTCTATAACTTTTTTGAGTATGGAGTTCTCTCCTTTTTCAAACAATGAAGCTACATACGATTTTGATGAGTCTGCCTTTTTTCTCTCTTGAATAGTGTGATAAAGAGTATCGCTGATACTGTAAGAAGTTATCTCTTTTTCAACAGGAGCTACCAATTCTTTATCTGTATCCACTCTTGTAAAGAAGCACGATCTTCTTCCTGTATGACATGCTACACCGTTTTGTTTTACTTTAAAAAGCAGGGTATCATCGTCGCAATCTATATAAATCTCTTTTATCTCTTGAGTGTGTCCGCTTTGTTCACCCTTTTTCCAAAGTTTTTGTCTGCTTCTTGAGTAGTAGTGGGCTATTTTTGTTGAGAAAGTAAGCTCCAGGGCTTCTTTGTTTGTATAAGCCAGCATCAAAATCTCACCGTTTTCGTAATCTTGTGCGATAACCG
The DNA here is from genome assembly GCA_964426645.1 of uncultured Campylobacterales bacterium. Classification (GTDB taxonomy): domain Bacteria; phylum Campylobacterota; class Campylobacteria; order Campylobacterales; family Sulfurospirillaceae; genus CAYRRJ01. The sequence goes on from CAYRRJ010000230.1 coordinate 3,048, forward strand.
GGATAAGAGGTGTCTTATCCCAGTTGATTTTTTTAACTATATCATTCATCATTGGCTTAAAGATGTTGATTTTTGATTGTCTTTAGAATCTATCCATATATTTGGAACCGCACCGCCAGGGGTTAGGAAAATCTTGGCATCTTTGTTTGTTTTTAGAGCTTCGTTAAATTTACCCTGAACT